>DASYQG010000651.1:0-10373 GCA_036005825.1 Chitinophagaceae bacterium
GAATAAAAAGCAAATCCATCCATCTGGAAAAATGCACCGTTATGATGAAAGTCATCACCTAAAAACCATTCAGTAACTGGTGCCTGCGGACTTACTGCTTTCAATGCAGGATGTCCAGAAGCTGCAGCCATGGTTGAATAAAAGCCGGGATAAGAAATTCCAAAAACTCCCACATTGCCATTATTATTCGCAAGATTTTTGATCAGCCAATCGATCGCATCATAAGTATCGCTGGCTTCATCAATATCTTTATTTGTTTTTTTATCTTTTATGAACGGGCGAACATCTTCAAACTCGCCTTCACTCATCCATCTTCCTCTTACATCCTGGATCACGATGATATAATTCTCACGGCAATAATATTTCCAATGAGAGCCTGTTAAGCGACCAGAAAAATCAGCGCCATAAGGAGCACATGAATAAGGAGTGCGGTTCATCAGTATCGGGTGCTTTTCACTCATGTCTTTTGGTGTATAAACAGCAGTGAAAAGCTTAACACCATCCCTCATCGGGATATAGATCTCTTTCTTTGTATAATTCTCACGAACCCAAAGACTGTCCTGGTCAGTTTGTGCTTTTAATAAAATGAATGAAAATAAAAATAGCGGGAGAAGCAGTTTGCGTAGCATGATGATTTAGATTTGAGAAATAAATTTAGCCATTCTACACATACAGCAATCAACTATTTTATGAGTAATAATAAAGGGGTCATTGAAAGATTTTACTCCGCTTTTCAAAAACTGGACTATCAAACCATGAATGATTGCTATAGTGACGATATAATTTTCAGCGATCCTGTTTTTCTTACATTAAAAGAGGATGAAGTTAAAAGCATGTGGGAAATGTTATGTAAGAACGCAAAAGATTTTTCATTGACATACTCAGATATTGAGTTGATCGATGAAGAATACGCCACCTGTAAATGGGTAGCTAAATATACTTTTTCAAAAACAGGAAATAGGGTAACCAATAATATCAAGGCTTTTATGAGAATAAAGGATGGAAAAATTATTGAGCACAGTGATGCTTTCAGGTTAAGTACATGGATCGGCCAGGCACTTGGATGGAAAGGAGTATGGTTTGGCTGGACGGGCTTTATGAAAAAAGCTATACAGAATAATGCAAGAAAAAATCTTTTGAAGTTTATGGAAAAGAAAAACGCCAGCCAAAGCTGACGTTTCAATTGTTTTCCATAGAGAATATTTTAATCCGTAAGTACCCCAAACTTACCTGCATTCACATCATCTATCGCCTTTTCAATTTCTTCCCACGTATTCATTACAAATGGGCCGTATGCAACAATTGGCTCATTGATCGGCTCACCAGATAGAATTAATATGATCGAATCTTCAGTTGCTTCAATAGAAAAATCTTCTCCATCATTTTTTAATAAAACAAAATGATCGGCATGAGCATTTATGCCATCCACTTTTACATTTCCTTCTACTATCAGCAAACCGGTGTTATATTCTTTTGGAAAACTTAGGTCCAGCTTCGCATCTTTTTTCAACCTGGCATTATAAGCATGAATAGGGGTGAATGTCGATGCGGGACCTTTTACTCCACCATATTCGCCAGCGATCACTTCAACAAAACCTTTTTCACCAGGCAAAGTATATCTGCCCATTTTATTATTGGTGATCTCCTGGTATTTTGGTTTTGTCTTTTTATCCTTTGCAGGAAGATTTACCCACAACTGCACCATCTGAAATGGCCCGCCTTTCTTACTGAATTCTTCTTCATGATATTCTTTATGTAAGAGCCCTGAACCTGCGGTCATCCATTGCACATCTCCTTCGCCAATGATACCGCTATTTCCTGCACTATCATGATGCGCCACTTTCCCTTGATAGGCGATTGTCACTGTTTCAAATCCGGCGTGAGGATGCACACCAACACCTCTTGGATTGTTGGAAGGAGTGAACTCGATCTTTGAGCCGTAGTCAAGCATAAAGAAAGGACTCATTCTTGTTTTCCCGATCTGTTTAGTGCCGGGAAAAAAATTATGCACCCTGAAACCATCACCAACCATATGTGGAGGTGGCGGTGCAATTACTGCTTCAACTGATCTTTTACTCATAATATTTTAATTATAAAGTGGAATTTCCATTAATAATAATTCTGTATCACTATCGGCATTAATTTTCAATTCATCAGTTTCTGAAATTGCCAACCCATCTCTCTTCTCCAATTTTTCTCCATTGATGGAAACCGAACCTTCGATCACAAATGCATAAACTCCATTCTTATTATTCTTGACCTTATAGCCAGTACTGAAATCTTTATCCAATTTTCCCAAACTAAACCACGCATCCTGGTGGATCTGTACTCCACCATCATTTGTACCAAGGGGAGAAACAACCGTCAATAGTTTATTGTGCTTATCCGCATCAGAAAAATTTTTCTGATCATATCGCGGTTCGACATTTTTCTTATTTGGGAAAACCCAAATCTGGAAAAACTTAACAGGCTTATCAGGGTTTTTATTTTTTTCGCCATGTTGAATCCCAGTTCCAGCGCTCATAACCTGCACATCACCTTGCTTTATTACCTGTGTATTGCCCATGCTATCCCTATGTTCAAGATCACCACTTGTTGGAATGGAAATGATCTCCATATTATCATGCGGATGTGTACCGAAGCCCATACCGCCAGCCACGGTATCGTCATTCAAAACTCTCAATGCACCAAAATGAACTCTTTCAGGATCGTGATAGCCAGCGAAACTAAAAGTATGATAACTGTCGAGCCAGCCATGATTCGCATGACCTCTCGTAATTGCTTTATGAAGAATTGTCTTCATGATGATTCCTTTTTTATTTTTTACAAACTGAATTACTACTATTGAGCTTTAGTTGCGTCGCAATCTTGTACTTTTTGTAATCCCTTCAGCAACTTATGCAGCAGCTTTTTCTTGTACTATATTTCCAGCTAACCACAAGAACTCCGCAATAAAGTTGTGAACACTTTTTTCAAAGCTATTATCAAGCAAATTTCCTTGCTCATCGAATTTTTTATCAACTGCGGGTACGATCAACATGTACGGAGAGGCTATTCCAAATAGGGAAGGTATTAACTGTAGCAATTGTTGTGAAGCTCTTATGCCACCAAATGCGCCGGGTGATGCTGTTACAATTCCAAATGGTTTATGATGTTGTTTTGGAAAATGATCAAGCAGGTTTTTCATAGCTGGCGAATAACTGCCATTGTATTCCGGAGTCACCAGAATAAAAGCATCCGCTTCAAAAATTCTTTTAGCAAGTGGTTTGAATTCATCCGGTGTTCTGTCAACAGACACAAAAACTGATTGTACAGCTGGCAGATTCCAGTCTTTCATATCAATAATATCTGTCTCATGATCTGTATTGCTGTCAAGCCATTTCTTGATATTTACTGCGACTCTTCTTGTCACACTATTTATTCTTGGACTGCCTGAGATTATTTCTATTTTCATAATGCATACTCCTTTTCAATATTCGTTCCGATTATCAATTACTGTTGTTTTGACAAAGTTCCGGCTTAATGACAGTCTCACCATTGATGTATGTCAATCTATTCCCATCTTGAAATTTATTCTACATGATATTTTGCCAAATAAGCTAAATTGGCCTTTTCAAATCATTAACAATGATCAACAGGAGAAAGTTTATCCATGCATCGGCTTTTACCTCATTCGCAACCTTATTGGGAAAAAAGGTAATAGAGTCGCCCTCACATGAAATAGTTACAGGAAAACCAGTTGTTATTTCTACCTGGGATGCAGGACTTGCGGCTAATAAGACTGCATGGGAAGTTTTAAGTAAAAAAGGAAAGGCAATAGATGCCGTGGAAAAAGGTGTAATGGTTACTGAAGATTCTCAAAACTGTTGTGTTGGTCTTGGTGCTAATCCTGATCGTGACGGCTTTGTAACACTTGACGCTTCTATCATGGATGATAAATTTAACTGTGGTAGCGTCGCTTTTTTAGAAAGAATAAAACACCCGATCTCTGTTGCAAGAAGAGTAATGGAGAAAACACCGCATGTAATGTTGGTGGGTGCCGGCGCACAACAGTTTGCTGTTGCAGAAGGATTTCCTTTAGAAGAACAAAAACTTTCAGAGAATGCAAAGAAGGCATACGAAGACTGGCTAAAAAAATCAGAATATAAACCACCGGCGATAAATGTTGAGAATAAACAGGGTCACGGACCATTTGCACCAGCTAAATTAGATAGTGGAGAATGGAATCATGATACGATCGGGATGGTAGCGATGGATGTAATGGGAAATTTAAGCGGCAGTTGTACAACAAGTGGCGCCGGATTTAAAATGCGTGGAAGGGTAGGAGACTCGCCAATCATTGGCGCAGGTTTATTTGTAGATAATGAAGTTGGCGCTTGCACAGCAACCGGGCAAGGCGAAGATGTGATTCGTGTTGCTGGCTCTCATTCAGTAGTTGAGCTAATGCGACAAGGTTTATCACCCGAAGCAGCTTGTAAGAAAATTGTAGAACGGATTGTAAAGATCAAAGGAGATAAAGTAAAAGAAATTCAGGTTGCGTTTCTTGCCGTAAATAAAAAGGGACAGGTTGGTTCTTTTGCAATTCATCCCGGATTTGAATATGCGATAAGGACGAATGAAGTGGAAAAATTGGTAAAGTCTAAAAGCTGGTTTAATTCGTGAGACGTCAAACGTCAGACGTGAGATAGTGTTTGACATTTCACGTTTCACTTTTCACACAAACATTTTAAATGAACTATATAGTCGAAATAGCTACCTCCGATTTTCTAACAACTAAATCCGCAGTGGAAGGTGGCGCAGATCGCATTGAACTTTGTGCCAATCTTGCTGAAGGCGGCACAACTCCGTCATATGCTCATATAAAAAAATGCAGGGAAGCCTTTGATATTGCTTTGTTCCCGATTATTCGTCCACGAGGCGGAGATTTTCTTTACACCAAAGACGAGTTTGAAATAATGAAGAATGATATTAAGCTTTGTAATGAGTTGGGATGTGAAGGAATCGTAATTGGTTTGTTGAATATGGATGGGACCATTGATATGACAAGAACTTCTGAACTGATCGAACTTGCTTATCCCATGGATGTTACTTTTCATCGTGCATTTGATCGTTGTAAAGATCCGTTTGCAGCTTTGGAAGAATTAATCGAGATCGGGTGTCAGCGAATTCTTACATCAGGACAAAAGCCAACTGTAAGTGAAGGGATGGACATGATCGCCGAGTTAAATAAAAAAGCGGATGATCGAATCATCATTATGCCAGGTAGTGGCCTAAGAAAAGATAACATTAAAACTTTGGCAGAGAAAACTGGTTGCACAGAATTCCATTCTTCACTTCGTGGAAAAGCAAAAAGCCCCATGCAATTCATTCATCCAGCTTTTGCAAATTCGGAGGAGAGTTATTCTAATAATGAAATAAGCCCCGACGAGGTCAGGGCTTTAAGAAATGCATTAAACTAGTTTATCTTAAATCGATAGACTCTTCATATACTTTGCATCGGTAGCTGCTGCCTGCAACGGAGTAGTTCCATCCCATTTTTCCTGCTCAACAATAAAATATTGCACACCTGCTTTCTTTGCTCCCTTTAAAATTTTTGGATAATCTATGCTGCCAGTACCAAGATCGCAGCTTGCATCTTTTTCAGTTGTACCTTTCTTACGGTCTTTTACATGGCATAAACGAAATCGGTTAGGATATTTCTTTAACCATGCTTCTACGTCTTGCCCTGCTGTTACTACCCAATACATATCCATTTCAAAATCTACGAGCTTTGGATCTGTATTCTTCATCATTATATCTTGTGGCAGTTCGCCATTCATAGATGCAAAAGAATAATCATGATTGTGATAGGCAAAGCGAATCCCGTTCTTTTTACATACCTCACCCTTCTGGTTGAATTCATCTGCAAATTTTTTAAATGCATCCAGATCTTTCTGTGGTCCTTTATAGGGGCAAATAAGATATTTCATACCGATAGCAGCCGCCTCTGCAGCTTTTTTTTCAAAATCTTTATTGATATCGCAATGGCTTGAAATTATTTTCATTCCTAGTTTATCCATCTCAGCTTTAAATTCCTTGTTGGTCATTCCCCAAAATATTCCTTTTGATCCTTCAAAACTTTCTATTTGTTTATAGCCATAAGAAGCCAATTGTTTTAGAACTCCCTTTGGATCTTTAGCAAGATCATCACGAACACTCCATAACTGGATACCAAAGTTGTTTAGTTTAGCATTTTCTCCGGTAAATGAAGCCAGGCCTGACTTTGATGCAAGACCTGCCAATGCAAATCCACCACTTAATTTCAAAAACTCATTTCTTTTCATATGTATATTGATTAACTGTTAAACAAATAGTTTATCTCCTTTTTTATAAGGAACAGCGCCGTCAAATTTTCCCGGCACTTGTTGATAATTGAAATTTTGTTCCAAACCCGGTTTTGACGTAAAGTAACCCAGTAAAGTAAGTTGTTTCATCATGGTAAAATAATGAGTAGGGTCTTCTTTCTTTTTATTCTTCATGTATTCTTTTGCTTCTTTATCAAGTGATGTCAGCAACTCTTTACGATGCGCTGGCTCAGCTTTCATAAAACTATGGCCATGCATTTTATTACACGCTTCATCTAAGTTCTTCATTCCTTCATGAAATATTTTTTGATCACTCTCATCATAACAATCATTTACCATTACCGTCATGAACTTGCCGACTTCCGCTTCGTTAGCTCCTGCTGTTGTGGTTTTGGGAATTATAGTTTCTGCAACTTCATCAAGGAAAGCAATATTATCCTGTGAAAAGGTCATGCCCGAAACTTCTGCATCTTTAGTTTTACAACCCGCAAGAAAGAATTCTCCTCCTATCACAACTCCACCTGTAGCAACGGCAACCATTTTCAAGAGTTCTCTTCTGTCCATTTGGTTGTATTTATTATTAAAGATTTCCTTTTTTTAATTCACTTACAGCATGGTCTGCAGCTCTTGCCGTCAATGCCATATACGTTATTGAAGGGTTTTGGCATGCAGACGATGTCATACAGGCTCCATCTGTATTAAAAACATTTTTTACTTCATGCAGTTGGTTCCATTTATTTAATACAGATGTTTTAGGATCTTTTCCCATCCTGGCGGTTCCCATTTCATGAATGCACAATCCCGGGTAAGCTTTTTCATCATTGAATGTATAAATATCCTTTATACCGCCCGATTCAAGCATTTCAGCCGCACTATTCATCATATCTTTTCGCATGGCAATTTCATTATCCTTCCATTCACAATCAATTTCAAGCTGAGGCAATCCCCATTTATCTTTTTCTGTTTTACTAAGTGTGACCCTGTTATCAGGATGTGGTAATTGCTCGCCCCAACTTCCCAGCCAAAAACTCCAATCACCGGGCTCCGTCATTTGTTCTTTTAATTCTGATCCTATGCCATCACCATTCCAATTCATTCCTCTTGATGCGCCACCCTGGTAGCCAAAACCACGGAGATAATCAGAACGCTTTGTTTTTTCATCAATATTTCTGAAACGGGCCACATAAATACCATTTGGCCTTCGACCAAAAATAACCTTGTCTTTAAGTCCATCATAACTGCCTCCGGCGCCTACATGATAATGATGATCCATAAGATTTCGCCCTAATTGATCACTTGAGTTACCCATTCCATTTGGAAAAACATCGGAAACAGAATTTAAAAGAATACTTGTAGAACCTAATGTAGATGCATTCAGAAAAATAATTTTTGCAAAATATTCTATCGACTCTTTCGTGTTCTCATCAATGATACGAACTCCTTTGGCTTTCTTCTTTTCTTTATCATACATCACTTCCATTACAATTGAGTGAGGACGGAGTGTTAAGTTACCAGTGCTGGCAGCAACAGGCAACGTTGCAGAGTTGCTGCTGAAATACCCACCAAAGGGACAGCCCCTGTCACAAAGATTGCGGTACTGACACGGACCGCGGCCATTCCAACCTCTTGTTAAATTAGCAACACGTCCAATGATCATTCTTCTGCCATCAGTAAATTTTTGTTTGATACTTTCTGAAACATGTGTTTCAAGTGCATTCATTTCCATTGGAGGAAGAAAATCACCATCAGGTAATTGTGGCAATCCTTCTTTGCTGCCGCTGATTCCCGCAAACTGCTCTACATAACTATACCATGGTGCAATATCTTTATAACGGATCGGCCAATCAACACCATGGCCATCTTTTGCGTTTGCTTTAAAATCGAGATCACTCCAGCGATAGCATTGTCTTCCCCACATCAGGCTTCTTCCCCCAACATGATACCCTCTTATCCAATCATACGGTTTCTTTTGTACGTATGGATGATCTTTATCGGTTACAAAGAAATGACTGTTCGCTTCGTTACAAAACCCACGAACCTGGATGTGCTGGTCATCCTTTATTTTATTTGTATTGCGATTGCGATGTAACAATTCCCACGGAGCAAGATTGGTAGTAGGATAATCTTTGATATGCTCAACCTGCCGGCCTCTTTCAAGAACAATTGTTTTCAATCCTTTTTTGCATAGCTCCATGGCTGCCCATCCGCCGGATATGCCGGAGCCTACTACTATGGCATCGTAAGTATTATTATCTGGCATAAATAGAATTACCACTTTCTAATTGGCAATTATTAATTGAGGCCGGTAAAAATTTTATCTCCTTTTTTATAATCCAGGTCACCAATATACTTCCCAGGCACGGGTTCATATCTTGTTGCACCGGTTCTTCCTTCTTTAGAAGTAAAGTATCCTGCTATGGTCAGTTGTTTGAAATACTGGAAATAATGACTGGGATCTTCTTTCTTTTTATTCTTCTGGTAATCGGCTCTCTCTTTATCAAGAGCAACCAATAATTCCTTACGATGTGCTGGTTCTGCATTCATAAAATCATGACCATGCATTTTTTTGCAAGCTTCATTCAATGATTTCATGCCTGCATGAAATGCATCCTGGTCTTTTTTCTCATAACAATCATTTACCATTACGGTCATGAACTGGCCAACCTTAGCATCCTTTGCGCCGGGTGTTGAAGTTTTTGGAAAAATCGTTTCCGCTACTTCATCCAAAAAAGCAATATCTGATTCAGTGAAAGTAGCAGAAGTGCCTACTTCGGCGCCAGGGTTTTTACAACCTGTAAGAAAAAATTCTCCGCCAATTACTACGCCACCAGTGGCGGCAGCAATCATTTTTAAAAGTTCTCTTCTATCCATATAAAAAATTTAATAAGGTTATACATTCATTTTTTTCAATTCACTTACTGCATGATTAGCAGCACGGGCAGTTAGTGCCATATATGTAAGTGATGGGTTCACACATGCGGCGCTTGTCATGCAAGCACCATCTGTTACATATACATTGGTGCAATCCCATAACTGGTTATTACCGTTCAGTACAGAAGTTTTCGGATCCCGACCCATGCGGGCACATCCCATTTCGTGAATGCCCATACCCGGGGCATTATCACCATCAAAATCTTTTACATTTTTTATTCCTGCTATCTCCAGCATTTCTTTCATATCTGCTTTCATATCAACCCGCATTTTCGTTTCATTCTCCTTAAACTCAACATCAAAATCCAAAACAGGCAAACCCCATTTGTCTTTCACATTTTTATTCAATGTTATTTTATTATCATGATAGGGCAGCGTTTCGCCAAATGCGGTAGCGCTTATTCTCCAATTTCCGGGTTCACTCAAGGCGTCTTTCAAGTCTGCGCCAATGGTTAGTTCTTCTGCTACCTGGCGACCATATCCATTGCGACCAGCACCGCCCTGGTAACCAAATCCACGCAGATAATCTCTTTTTTCACCACCAATATTTCTGAATCGAGGGATATAAAAACCAGTAGGGCGATGACCGAAATAATATTTGTTTTCATAGCCTTCTACTTCGCCACCGGCACCACAACGGAAATGGTGATCCATTACATTATGACCTAATTCACCACTGCTGCTTCCTAATCCATCCGGCCAGATATCTGTTGCGGAATTCATCAATACCCATGCAGAGTTCAATGCGGAAGCACATAGGAAAATAACTTTTGCGAAATAATCTTTTTCCTGGTTTGTTTCTGCATCGATCACCCTTACACCTTTGGCTTTCTTTGTGTCTTTATCATAAATGATCTCTCTTACAATCGAGTTGATGCCGAGTGTAAGCTTGCCTGTAGCCATAGCTGCTGGTAAAGTTGATGATTGTGTACTGAAATAAGCGCCGAATGGGCATCCATTCCAGCACATATCACGATACTGGCAATTTGTTCGTTGCGGACTATGACCTAACGGGCCAGTTACATGTGCCGTGCGACCAATGATCAGTGTACGTTTATTATTGTAATGTGATTTTATCTTTGCTGCAACATCTTTTTC
>DASYQG010000652.1:0-3206 GCA_036005825.1 Chitinophagaceae bacterium
CAGCAAAAGCAAAAGATGCTAAGCAGGCTGCTGTGTATCGCCAGTAATTTATTTAGTAAGGGCCCGGTAAAAGAGCTGGATAGTTACAAACGACGTTATGAAATACAATGTGGCGTGTGATGGTTACAGCAAGTCACTTTAGCCCGCCTTCCTTTTTCACCAATATCTTTTGAAATCTTTTGTGCATCTAATGATATCTCGTGGATCTGGCCTTCTGGACCGATCCAAAAACCACAGAAATACAAACCATCTTTCCCGAAATACTTTTGTTTGTCAACAGGAACTGATAACTTCGGTTTGAACAAACCTGTAAACAACCGCGTGAGAAATGGCCTGCCTGTGAGTAAATGATAATCGATTCTGTTTACACTGGCTGCATATACTCTTATCAAAACTTCATTATCCTTTGAAGTTGGTTTTTCGATCTCCTGCATACTTAAAACTTCTGTTGAACCATATTTTGAACGGGTGGCGGCTTTCATGTAAATTTATTGTTGCTTGTAGTGACGTACATCTCGTCGAAGGGTGTAAGTTCTTATTTCAAATTTAATCTAATCCTGAACAAAAGCGGACAGCTTTACACATTTGCAAGGTCATGTAGCAGTTCACGTAACAATCTTGCTTTATCATTGATCTCGTTGCTTTCTATATTACTAACAGAAAGAACCGGAGATAATTTTGGATAGAGGTCCGGCTTGTTCAGCCATTTTACAACTTGTTCTTTGATCCATTTATTATAAGCGATCGGGTAAATTTTATTTGCAATAAAAAGAGTTCGCAGGTATTCCTGGAACGCTTTGCATAAAATATCAAATGCCTGGAAATACAACTCTCTTTTCATAAAAAATGGAATATGGCCCAGGTCATATTCGCAGGCACCAGCTGATGCTTTTAATCTTTGCTGTTGAAGTTCTTCGTTATAGAATGGCAGCCATTTACTTTGTAATTCCCGGAAATATTCACCAGCAATACCCATTGGAGCAGAATAACAAATTTGATTGCCTATTTCGATTTCAAAATAGTCTATGGGTTCTCCGGTTTCTATTGCACCCGGTATGTAATTGCCGTCAATGATGTCAAGATGCAAATGCGCATAAGGAGATGACTTTTTATAATTTGAGATCGTGTCATGATGATTTGAATAAACCTGCCAATCAGCTTCGGCTTTTTCAATTTCTTTTTTTGTAGTGCCTGGCTTTGCCAGGATTGCAAAATCAAGATCGCTTTCAGGAACTGCCAGCCCCCTTGCACAGGAGTTAACTACCAGGACAGTATCAACCGTTGGAAGGGTCAAAAAATAACTCTGAACTACTTCAGCAGCGTCCCGATGTAAAGTTGTTGGAAATTCAGGATTTGAGTTCAATAGGATTGTTTTTAAAATTATTCCCAGCGTTATGAAATACAATGTGACGTGTGATGGTTTCAGCAAGTCACTTTTAATTTTTAGCCAGTCTTTCTTTTTCAGCGATATTTTTTGAAATCTTTTGTGCATCTAATGATATCTCGTGGATCTGCCCTCTGGGACCGATCCAAAAACCACAGAAATACAATCCATCTTTCCCGAAATATTTTTGCTTGTCTACACATGACCTTAGATCTTCAAACCGGGTTTTGTCAGCACTTACTATTTCTGCCGCATTCTGATAATAACCAATACCGGCAACGATCGCATCAAAACTTTCTTTTCTCTTATCGGTGAAATGAATCATTGATCCGTTAATATGCTCGATATCGCCATAAATTTTTATATGCCCTTTGCGGATATGCTTGATAGTGCCAATATCGAGTACCGGGCTGTTACCGTCTTTTTGAATTTGTTCGAACGGACCATACGGCAATTTTTTTAAACCCAGCTTTGTAATATCACCAAAAAATAATCTCATCAACGGCGCATTGATCGTATCTGCAACACGTGGCGGCAGCCGGCTCAATACCTGGCTTATCTCGAGAATGGGAATACCCAGGATATCACGTGGTACCACATTTACAGGAGATCGAACTGACATAAAAGGCATCGCACCCTGTTCATACAGGTCAATAGCAATTTCACAAGCCGAGTTACCAAAACCAACAACTAATACTTTTTGTCCTTTAAAATCTTTACCGGTTTTATATCCATAACTATGGATGATCTTGCCGGGGAAAGTTTCCATTCCTTTAAAGTTGACGGCTTTAGGTTTTCCAAATGGCCCCGTGGCCATAACAATATATTTTGATCTGAATGTGCCGTTTGTTGTTTCAGTTATCCAGTGATCACCGTCTTTTTTTACTGATGTTGCCTTCGTATTAAAAACAGGATCGATATTAAATTCTTTTTGATACGCCTCTAAATAATCTACAACTTGTTGGCGGCTGGGATAGCCAGGTATTGTGCGATCAAATTTTTTATACGGTAAATTCGAAACTCTTTTATTTGTATGTAAATGCAGGCGTTCGTAATGATTGCGCCAGGGCGCAACTGACTGTGAGTGTTTTTCGATAATAACATATTCAACGCCCTGTTTCTGTAAAGCGGCTGCCGAGGCTAAACCTGAAATGCTTGCCCCGATAACAAGGGTGTTCGTTTGTTTCATACAAAAATCATTCTCGTATTTAATAAAGGTAACAGTGCTGTTCTGTGAATTAGTCCAAATTTAATGTAATAGTCTTCGGTTATACATTTATCAGGATGATTTTACATTAGCTTAGTGTAAATGATGAAAAGAAAAATAAAGATCCTCGGAATTTCAGGCAGCCTTCGTGCTAATTCTTCTGCCAGTGCAGTTTTAAATGTAGTGGCAGGTTTGGTTCCTGAACAAGTTGAGTTTACGATCTATAATGGACTTGCTGAGATACCGGCATTTAATGACAGTAACGACATACCCGAAATAGTTGAAGCTTTTATTAAACTATTATCTGACGCTGATGGAGTTTTTTTTGTTATACCTGAATATGCATTTGGTGTGCCCGGTGCATTGAAGAATGCATTGGATTGGACAGTATCTTCTTCTACTGCTTTTCCTGATAAACCTGTCGCGCTGATCACAGCAGCAACAGGTGGTGATAAAGCTCATGCTGCTTTCTTACTTACATTAAAAGCAATAAGTTCAAAAATTCCTGAAGGAGCAACACTGTTGCTATCTTTTATCCGTTCCAAACTAAATGAAAAGAACGAAGTAAAAGATAAAGCAACACTGGATTCCATCAAGACTGTGATAAACTCGCTG
>DASYQG010000653.1:0-6748 GCA_036005825.1 Chitinophagaceae bacterium
ACCATAAATGAATATTGTGCCAGCAACTGGAAGTCAATTTCAGAATACAGGTTTCGCTATAATACAAAACTGGCTGACTGGCTGCTTGACACGGTTGTAACTGAATCTTATGCGTTTGATCATGACTATTACAACCTTGACACAACAACACAAAAAGACTTTGGCAAAAAATCATTAAGGCGTTTTATTATGTACAAAGACGATGAAAAATAACGAAGGGTATTCGCCTAACATTGGTATTGCCAATAGTGGGGCTGGACATTGAAGCAATCAGCAGCGGTAATTCTGCTGTGCTGTGGTTCGGGGCTTGACGAATCAAGCCCAGCTTTAGATCTTAATATTTAACTTTATCAAAAAGCCAAGCAGCGGTTCCTGGCGACCGAATATAAAACTCCGCACCATCGGCAATACCTAACCGTTAGCGGTTATTTTATTGCGACCATTATGCAATTCGGCATTTGCTGCATCTTACAAATTATTAAATGCTAAATATCACAATGAGACAGTTTTTATTTGGATTCTTCATATTGCTTTTCATTTCAACATTTGCACAGACAAAAAAGCGTAATATTTTGCTTAACGAAAGCTATCCTTTTTCGGACACATCTTCTTTGCACATAACGATAGACAGTTTGAAAGTTGGTTCAAAGTATTTTATTAACGTTGAATCAATTGGGTGTTTTCATCATAGTAACCTTTATTTGACAATCTATAAAAATAAGGATGGCTATTATGCTACATTTAAAATGAATGGGGAATTTGAAGGTAAAATGGTGAATAGCAAATTCAAAAAAGCAAAACTTACCAAATATCAAATAGACTCAATACGAAGTTTTGAAAAACAACTTCTCACTATTTCCGCTCAAACATTCAGTTGCACTACCGAGGATATCTATTCTTTGACAATTGGTTCAACAAAAAATATCCTAAAAACTGACAACTGTGATTGGAAGGGAATTGGGAAATTGATTGGGCTTATATTTAAAAAGGAAGAAAAAAGCTAAAGTATAGATTTACTATTAGCGATTTTTATGAAAATATTTCTTTACTTATCAATTTTATTGTTTTTACTTAGTTGTAAAGACTCAGGCAATGAAGCTATATCAAAAAATGTTGCAGCTATCAAACAAGAGAAGGCAAGTATTTCAAAAATTGACAAGATCCATAATTCTTTACTGGAAAACGCAAAATTAACGGTGCTCATCTTGCCACCCTATGACCTAATAGCAAACAGAGGTATTTCTCCCAATATAAGTAAATATCTAGAAATAGAAATATCAGCCGATACAAATCTAACTGTACTAAATTTCCCGCACAAGAAATTACACAATGTTGCTTATCAAAATGTATTTGATAAAAAATACTGCAAGACAATTGCCGATAAAGTAAAAACTGATGTAATAGTTATGTCAAAACTTGAACAGATGACTGAAACTGGGCAAATGAATTTAGATAGATGGAATTTATCAATTAAGATTTATAATAGTAAAACAGGGGTACAAAAAAATTCAAGTATTACAGCTCATGGTTTAACTAATGATGAAATAAAATTATTGCTATCATCTAAACAAAATATATTATCGACAGAGATAAAAAACAACCGCTAACATTGGGTTTTATGCAAGTTGGGCTTGACATTGTAACATCAACTAATTGCAAATCCCAGCTTCAGTTCGGGCCGACGAATAAATCTCAACTTTTGTTCTTAAATTCAACTTTATATTTTCAATCAGCAGCGGTTATAGGCAGACGGAATGCTAATTCCCAACCTGTATAAAGCCCTGCCCGTTAGCAGCAAGCCTTTTGGACACAATCTTACAATTCAAAATCTATTGTTAGACAAACTACAAAATGAAACAAACCAATATACTTGTAGTATCTCTAATCCTTCTAATAGCGTTGACAATTTATTTCTCTTATAAGTGGACAAACCATGACAAGGTCGAATTAGATGCTTCTTCAATTTTAAAGGTTACTATGTGTTATGTGTCGCCAATTTGTGACTCAACAATACTTTTGACAAGACAGCAAACTGAAGATTTTGTAAAAAAATGGAATACGGGTACTTCTTTGGGATATAACAAATATCAGTGTCAATATTATGTTGAGGTTTATTTTACCAATAACAAGAAGAGAACATTTTGCACGTCGCAAGACGAAATTTTAGAAGGAAGTACAAACGGTTGGATATTTTCGATTGGTGACAAAAATTATTTTGATAGTCTATATCAAATTAACAAAGCGACGCTGAAAAAACATGAGATTGAAAATTAATAAGATTTTACTGATGTAAAGCTAAGGGCTATGCGGGCAGCAGAATAAAACCTCATCGACATATCGCTGATTAGCAGCAGTCCCAGCTGAACGAACATAGCCAAGCTTTGGAATATACCCGCCGCCTTCTATCTTTACTCAGCAACAGTTCCCGGGCAGAAGTAACTTAGACTATCAGCACAGCAGAAAGCCCTGGCCGTTAGCGATCAGGCTATGACATCCTCAACTTTGACAAAATACATATATTTAAATGACCAATAGAAATTTTACACCTTTTCCAATTTTAACAACTGAAAGGCTAACTCTTAGGCAATTATCAATTGATGACCAGCAAAATATTTTTGCGTTGCGTTCAGACAAAGAGATAAACAAATATCTTGACAGACAAGTAAGCAAGACAATTGAAGACGCTATCAACTTTATCAACAAGGTTAATGATAACATTAAAAAAAATGACTCAATTTATTGGGTGATAACTTTGACAAAGACAAAAACATTTGTCGGGACAATTTGTTTATTTGAGTTTTCAAACGAAAAAAGTAGTTGCGAAATTGGGTATGAACTTATGACAAAATTTCAAGGACAAGGAATAATGAAAGAAGCGGCAGAAAAAGTTATTGACTATGCTTTTCAGAAATTGCAGTTTCAAAAAATAGTAGCATTTACTCATAAAGGCAATCAGAATTCAACTAAACTATTGACCAAACTTAACTTTATAAAATCCATAGAAGCAGACAAAGAAATCTCTGATTTTAGTATTTTCACCTTGACACATTCAAATTGACACGATAAAGCAAAATATATTAAGAGCTGCAAGCACAAATGAAATCTTCGAAAAGAATATATATTCAGACAGGACTGCTTTCTATAGCACTTTTTCTCTTAGGACATTTTTTTTCTTTTAAGGTTTTTCATTTTTTTGAACCCAAAGTTGACGGGATAACATTCCAAATAATAGAGCACAAAGGAATAATCAAAGCTTCATTATTATTTTCATTAGTTCTCGGACTTATTCCGGTTCTAACGATATTAACTTGGAAGTTTGGAGGAATTGTTTCTTCAAATAGAAAACTTGCATCCATTTTTACAATTCTAATTTTTCTTATCGTTCCAATTTTGATAAGGCACGCAGCTGTTAAAGCATATCTTACTGGTTTATCAAAACGTTTAATCGAACGAAAGACAAATATGATTTATCCAATTGATCCAATAAATTTTTGTTACTATATGTTTATAGGACTTTGTTTTGGTTGCATTGTGTCTTATTTTTTATTTCGAGTAAAGCGGAAGCAGATTTTGCAAGTGCCATCAACACAAATATGAAAAAAATCCATAGACATTGAATCAAGAATTCACTCCACCTCATAATCCTCCGGCAGCATATTGGCTAATCGTTCATAACCCCAGATGCCATCATAAAAAAGTCGTATCGGTGTAAGAATTATACCTCGTGCATTTATTAAAACAGGTTCTTCTCGCAAACGCAAACCAGAAACTGTACCTGTGGGTGGTTGTCCACTTAAAAAAGTCTTCCTGGTTATTTCCATTTTCAGATCAGTGTTCTTTGAATAAATGATCCGCCAGCCATCATTTACACGTAATTCATATATGCGATAAACAGAATCAGGATAGATGCGGATCATGCTGTCTTCAATAGCCTTAGTTGCCATTTGCATGCCTTCATTCGTTTTTTGTGAAAGGAACTTGTCTCCTGGCTTATTGATCAACTGGTAAACTGCAAAACCTTCTTTTGTCAATTGTTTATTTACAAGACTGCGAAAAAAATGAACGGTACTGCCTTCATAAACCTGCTTGCGTTTTCGCAGCCATTTCTTTTTTGTTTTTTTGTCTTTTCCCCAGTCAACGAAACGGGTGTAACCAAAAAAATAACTGCCGGTAGTAACTTTGTTATAGCGAAATTCAAGCAGGTCAAAATGAATTGTATAACCAAGTTCAGGGTTTTCGATCACCAATGCTTTTTCTGTATAGGCCACTATCTCATCTTTGGTTTCCCCGGAAGCAAATTGAACTTCTTCAATATTTTTTATTTGGCAATGCTCTGCAGCAACACTAACGCCGATCACATATTTTTTAAAAATATCCAGGTACTGTCTTCTTAATTCGCTGCTAAGTACAAGCACTTCACGTAATACTTCTTCTTTCTTTTCAAGTTTGAAAGTGATGCGTATGCCCGAAGTTTTTATTTCTGCAGAATATAACAGCGCATCATAACCAACAAACGATGCCACTACTTCGTACCGCCCGGGTTCAAAAGGACCTAACTCAAAATCACCGTTATCATTTGTGGTCGATCCGATAGTAGTGTTATTTATATATACGCTGGCTCCTTTTAAAGGATTCTGGGTCTCACCATCTGCTACCCGGCCCCGGATATAGAATTGTTGTGAAAAAGAATTTTGAATGAATAAAAAGCAAGTAAGAAGTAAAAAAATCCTCGTCATTATCGTAAAACTAAAAAGAAAAAACCCGAATTTCATAGATCAATAACGATTAAATTATTTTAATGCTGATACGTTGCTTCATAGTTATCGCATTCATATCACTCGTGATCCCGGCCTGCAAAAGTGGATCATCCAAAGAACTACTGGTCGGAACATGGAAGCTAAACGACCTCGCTAATACCGGGGACTCTATGGTAGGAACAGCAACATTCTCCAAAACAAATACCCTTCTGCTTAAAACTATTGTCAATGGAAAAATAACTGATACAAGAAATGGCAGCTATGAACTTTCGGCCGATAACAAATACCTTACTACCAAGATCGATACATCAACTTTCAAATTTGAAATAATAAAGCTCACCAAAAATATTCTTGACTTAAGGCCTTTCGAAAGAATGAATGTTGCCCACTATGTACGCGATGAAAACTAAAACTCGATCTTTGCAACCGTTTCCGGGTAATCCAGCTTTGTACTTTTTCTTTCACCTTTCACTATCACATGAATAATATTCACCTGGTCAGTAAACATATCATGCATTAGTTTGTCAGTTAGCTCAACTTTTTTTACGGAGGGAATATTATCGATTTCCACATAACAATACACAGCTTCATTGTCTTTTTCAAACCCGACATAAGAAAGAGTTCCGGGTTTTCCGTCGACAGCAATTGAAATATGGGAGAAAATATATTTTTTTACCACCGAATCCATCGCTTTCCTGTCCGGCGGATTGGTAAGATCAACTTTTGTTTTATAATTCTGGGCCAGCACTTTTTCAAAATCATCCGTAAAAATTTTGCAGCTGATCTCAAGGGTCTTATCAGTTGCGTTGTGGTTGATTTCCACCACACTTACATGAAAGGGATGAAGCTTTGGAAGACCAGCGGATGACAATACGATTCCCAAAACAGGGATGAGTAACCATTTATAGAATGAGGACGCCATTAAAACAATAGTTTTTTTGTTTACAAAAGTCCGGCTTATTTTGTTGCCCGATTCATTTGAGACGTTAAAAATAGGACAAGGGTTCGAAGAAAGCTTTCAAATATTTATGAGCGATTTCGGTTTTTATTTCAAACTCGGCTGGGAACATATAATAAGCATAGGAGCATTGGATCACCAGCTTTTTATTTTGGCGCTGGCAGCTATTTATTTATTAAAAGACTGGAAGCAGGTCTTGATCTTAGTAACGGCTTTCACCATCGGCCACAGCATTACATTAGCATTAAGCGTTTTTGACATCATCAGGGTCTCAGCAAAATGGGTGGAATTTTTAATACCCTGCACCATTGTTTTTACAGCCATTATCAACCTCTTTCAAAAAAGTTTTACGCCAAGATCTGTACGTATAAATTATTTTTTGGCTTTATTCTTTGGATTAGTACACGGAATGGGTTTTGCGAACAGCATTCGTTTTATGCTTGCTTCAGATCAATCGATCGGATGGGGATTGTTTGGATTCAATGTCGGTTTGGAAGTGGGACAAATTGCTATGGTACTGGCCATACTTTTATTTTCAACAATTCTTATAACATTGTTTAAAGTAAATAGACGGGATTGGGTGATATTTGCGTCCGCCGGAATTTTTGGATTGGCATTGAAGATGGCGTTGGAGAGAATACCATTTTGAGTTTGGAGTCCTGAGTTAAGAGTTCGGAGTTCGTCACTCTAAATAATAGAAAGTTCTTTATCCCCCGCTGGCGGGGGCCGAATGTTCAAACAAAGGAAAAAATCAAGAGGGGGTGGATAAAAGTTGAATGATGAACAGAACGTACAAGAGTGCGACGCAACAAAAGCTAAATAGAATTACTAAACTCTGTAAAATACTCCTAGGGTAAAGGTTGGGAGTACAGGTAACATAAAATATAAACAAAACATCACATGAAAAAGTTTCTTATTGCTTGTGCAGTGCAGCTTTTAGCATTCAGCTGTATCATGGCACAAAACACACAAAACAATCCCAACAGTAATCATGGGAATAAGTTTGAGCAGTTGGGCACGATATTGCCAACGC
>DASYQG010000654.1:0-8349 GCA_036005825.1 Chitinophagaceae bacterium
CTTGTCATTAAAAATTATTTAACTACTAAATGCGTGAACGGTGCAACATGCGCCTGTAAAAAAACGAGTATCCCAACCAATGCTGCTAAAGCAATGCTGTGAAAAAATACAAAGCGTAAAATTTTCCCTTCATGTCCATACCAGTTTGTAGCGGTGCTTGCAACAACTATGCTTTGTGCATCTATCATTTTGCCCATTACACCACCGGAACTATTTGCTGCCGCCATCAAGCCGGGATCAACATGTGTTTGTTTTGCTGTAATGGTTTGAAGACTGCCGAATAAAACGTTTGAAGCAGTGTCGGATCCGGTAAGTGCTACACCCAGCCAACCTAGCATCGTTCCAAAAAAAGGATACAACACACCGGTTTTTGCCAGCGCAAGGCCCAGAGTAGCATCGGTGCCTGAATATTTTGTCACATAACCAAGTGCAAGCATGGCTGCAATAGTTATCAATGAAAATCTTACACGCCATAATGTTTGAGCATAGATGCGTAACATTTGGCGAAATGAAAAACCGATCGCAAATCCAGCAACGATCGCTGCAATAAAAATCCCGCTGCCTGTTGCTGAAAGCCAATTTAATTTAAAGATCGCTTCCTCCGGTTTGGTTGGTTTTTGCAATGTGGGTTCAGGAACGATTGGTGGAGTACGACTAACCTGGTTATGCAAATAAGCAACTTTATACTCTGGCGCTGAGATTGAGTTCAATGATCTTTTAACAGCAGGTAAACCCCAGACCAAAATAAATATTGTAAGTAGCATCCATGGCAACCAGGCAAGAGCTAATTGTTTCTTTTTTGTTTTTTCCGGTTCTGCAGAAACAGGAGTGGTTTCATTGGAGTCATTCATTTTCCAAATGGTTTGGGGTTTCCAGAATCGCAGCAATACAATAATCGCGATCAGCGAACAAATTGAAGATACAATATCAACCAACCATGGTCCATGAAAGTTTGAAATTAAAAATTGAGGAATTGCAAAAAACAATCCTGCAACCAATGCTGCGGGCCATACACCCAACATGCCACGAAAACCCGCCATTGCCCATACAACCCAGAATGGAATGATCAAAGAAAAGAATGGTAGCTGTTTTCCAACCATTGCAGAAAGATGTTGCACACCAATTCCGGTTACGCCGGAAAGTGCAATGATCGGTGTGCCTAGTGCGCCAAAAGCAACCGGCGCTGTGTTTGCAATTAATGAAAGTCCGCAGGCAGCCAGAGGTTTAAATCCGAGTTGAATAAGAATAGCTGCTGTAATAGCTACAGGAGTTCCAAATCCCGCTGCGCCTTCAAAGAATGCACCGAAAGAAAAAGCGATCAGGATAACCTGAATACGGGGATCCGGTGCAATGGTTCCAAGATGCTTTCTTATAATCGTAAATAGGCCTTTATTTACTGTAAGCTGGTAAAGGAATATTAAATTAAGAATGATCCAACCGATTGGGAATAATCCATAAGCTGCACCATAAACAGTTGTTGCGCTAACTGCACTAACCGGCATATGATAAACAAAAAGCGCAACAAGAACCGCAACCAGTAAACCAAAGAGAGCAGCAAAATGAATTTTTATTTTAAAGAGGGCAATCGAACCTAATAAAATGATAATTGGAAGCGCCGCCAACACAGTTGATAAAAAGGTGTTGTTTAATGGATCATAATTTTGCAGCCAGGGTTTGTCCATTTATTATTAGTTATTGTTTGACCCTGATCGCTTCAACCCAGTGTTTTGGTTTTACACCGGTAAAATGTTCGATCTGGTGCCGGCAACTGAATCCATTTGCAACTACTATTGTATTTTTCTTCATTGATCTTATTGTTGGAAAAAGTATTTCTTCACCTATCTTTTTAGAAATATCATAATGCTCTTTTTCATAACCAAACGAACCGGCCATACCACAACAACCTGAAGGTATCTCATTTACTGTTTGCGGAGTTGTACCAAAGATAGTTTTCATTCCTTTGGTACCATATAATGCTTTCTGATGACAATGACCGTGAATAAGAATATTTTCAGCAGCAGATTCAAAGGAGATATTTATATTTCCTGCATCTATCTCTTTTGCTATGAAAACATCGATCATCATTACCTGTTTCTGTAATTGTTTTGCGACAGCAGTATTTTCAATGAGATCAGCCAGGTCATCATTTAATGCAGAGGCACAACCCGGTTCGCATACAACAATTGTTAATCCCTCGTCCATATATTTCTTCAAACCCTCAATGGTTTTAGTTCCTTCTTTTTTTGCTTCTCTTAAAAATCCATGTGAAATTTTTGGCCGCTGGCAACAACCTACATTGGCAAGTATAACTTCATAATCACAGGCATTTAATAATTGAAGAGCTGATATTCCGATCTGTGGTTCATGAAAGTTCAGGTAAGTATCTGCAAACAGCACAACCTTTTTAGAGCTTTTATAATGATTACCGTTTTGCTTAAACCATTTATAAAAAGGCTGCTTGCTATATTCAGGTAATGATCTGCGCTTATCAAAGCCGGCAAGTTTTTGTAAAACAGATCTGAACAATTTTGTTTTTTGTAAAAAATTGACCGGGCTGGAAAATATACCTGATAAACTTGAAGCTGATTCTGTCGAATTTTTTATAAGCCTGTCACGTAACTTAATGCCATGTTCGTCATAATACATTTGCAAAACTTCACCTTTCATTTTAGACATATCTACATTGCTTGGGCATTCTGATTTACATGCTTTACATGAAAGACAAAGATCCAATACCTGGTGAAGTCGTTTGCTGGTAAGACCTTCATCATCTAATTGGCCAGACATTGCCAATCGTAAAGCATTTGCCCTGCCTCTTGTAGAATGCTCTTCATCGCGGGTAGCTTTGAAACTTGGGCACATCGTTCCGCCTTGTATCTTCCTGCATTCACCAACACCCGTACACATGTGAACAGATTGACTGAAATTATTTTCAGCCCGGTATTGGAAAACCGTTTTTACTTCTTTGTCTTCGTACGCTGTTCCATACCGGAGATTATGCTCAATACCTTGCGCATCCAATATCTTTCCGGGATTCATTAAATTTTCCGGATCGAATAAATGTTTGATCTGTTTGAATGCATTATATATTTGGGTACCGAAGAAACGTTCATTATAGGGACTTCTTACAAGACCATCTCCATGCTCACCGCTCCATGATCCATGATACTTTACTACCAGTTCAAAAGTTTCGTCGGCAATATTCTTAAGATTTATAATGTCCTGTTCCAATCGAAGGTCAAGTAAAGGCTGAACATGAATTACTCCAACACTGGCATGTGCATACATAGACACTTCAGTGTTATATTTTTTACAGATCTTCAGTACCTGGTCTATGTACTCTGGTAAAACTTTCGTTGGAATGGCAGCATCTTCAATAAATGATAAGGCTCTTTTTTCGCCCGGAATACCCATCATCAATCCCAGCCCTTTTTTACGAACCATCCAAACATCATCAAATTCTTTACCAGCAGGGAAGAAAGGGTATGCATAACCAAGTCCCAATGTTTTTAATTTTTCGATCATATTATGGGGGCGTTGCATTACGTTCTCAAAGTCATCTCCATAAAATTCTACTATTTGTATGGCTACAGGATCACCTTCAATAAAATGACAATGCCGCTGTGTAGTTAAATTTTCCCGGCTGAGATCTAAAACAGTTTTATCAATTATTTCAACTGCAGATGGTTTATAAGAAAGCATAGGCTCAACAGCTCTTATAGCTTCGAGCAATTCAGAAAAATGCACGACAACTAATGATTTGAATTTAGGAAGAGGTTCTAAATTGAGTTTTGCTTCAAGTACAATTCCTAATGTTCCTTCGCTCCCGGTTATAAGTTTGGATAAGTTCCATTTATCAGTATAAATAAATTCGTCAAGGTTATATCCTCCTACCCTTCTCATTACTTTTGGGAACCGTTGCTTTATTTCTTCTTTGTTCTCGAAAATGACCTCTTTGAATTTATGATAGATTTCGCCTTCCCTGTTTTTCTGATGAGCTTTGAGTTCATATTCAGCCGGGGAAAATTCTTTTAATAAAAGTTCTGTACCATCAGCAAGTAAAACTTTTGCCTCAAGAATATGATCAACTGTTTTACCGTATAGAATACTTTTTGTTCCGGAAGAATTATTTCCCACCATACCACCTACATTAGCACGGCTTGATGTTGCCGGATCGGGGGCAAAATGTAAATTAAGCTTCGATAGCTTTTCATTCAACTCATCCCGTATAACTCCAGGCTCTACTCTTACCCATCTTTCCTGTTCATTGACCTCGAGGATGTTCGTCATATACTTGGAAAAATCAATTACCAAAGCTTCTCCCACTGTTTGACCTGCAAGACTTGTACCTCCACCACGAGGCAGAATTTTTATTTTATGATTCCGGGCAATCTCAACTGCTTTTTTAACTTCTGATTCATTCTTTGGTAAGATCACAGCTACAGGCATTATCTGATAGTGACTGGCATCCGTTGCATACATGCCTAATGAGTACTCATCATCAAGAACATCATCAATATGTTTTTTTAACTCTGCAACGAATGACAGATAATTCATAATTTAAATTTACAGGATTCGAAAGACTAATTCATGCATCTGCATCCAATCGTTGCAGATTAATGGTTTTATTTCATCATTTAATATTATTAAATTTTTTCAAGAAGCCTATACATTTCTACAAGCATTAATAGCATTGATCCCCTTCCATGCAGAAAATTTTAATTCACCAACGCTGTTTATTGCCTGATGATTAATTTAATCAAGACTTTGCCAGGTATACTATCCCCGTAGTCCTTATCACAATATATTCCCATATAAAGAACTCTTTTTTCTTTACGATAAATTATACAATTGGAGATAAGCCTGTCTTGTTTCTTCTACCACTCCGGCATAAGAAACTAAAATGATGTTTAATTCCAGCTACAGAATCAATTTTCAGTTTATTAACTCCAAATGCTGGCATTAAATCAGAGGGTGGAAGGCGAATAAGAAGACTGCAAAAGGGAACAAAGAAATTGAAAAGAAATTCTGATCTCCGAAATTACTAAGTAGGCATGCTTTTTTAGCATTCGGATCCACTTTGCAGAAAAAGCGAGGTTTTGCCTATTGATTTGGTCAATAATCAGCGGAGACCAAGGGATTCGAACCCTTGATACGGTTTCCCGTATACACACTTTCCAGGCGTGCCTCTTCAACCACTCGAGCAGGTCTCCGGGGCGGCAAAAATACAGTTAGCGTTTCAGATGTTGAATAATTCTTTCGCATTCTTAGTAGTAATGTTTGCGATCTCTTCTTTCGTTACATTTTTTATTTCAGCTAATTTTTCAACCACATATTTTAAATAACTGCATTCATTTCTCTTTCCCCTGAAAGGGACAGGTGCCAAATAAGGTGCATCTGTTTCCAGCACTACATTTTTCATATCAATATCCGCCATCACTTTATCCAGCCCTGAATTTTTAAATGTAACTACTCCTCCTATTCCCATATAAAATCCAAGATCAATGATCTCATTTGCCTGCTTTTCGTTTCCAGAAAAACAATGGAAAACACCTTTCAGATTTCCTTGCTGGTTTTCTTTGATCACCTTTATACATTCATCAGTTGAATTACGTGAATGAATAACAACAGGGATATCGTATTGTTTTGCCAGGTCAATTTGAGTTTGAAATGATTCGTATTGCTCTTTAGTAAATGTCCTATCCCAGTAAAAATCAAGGCCTGTTTCTCCAACCGCCACAAATTTTCGTTTTTCAAAGTATTCTTCCACTATTTTTAGTTCCTTCTTATACCTTTCTTTTACAGAACAAGGATGTAGTCCCATCATGGAAAAGCATTTTTTAGAATCCTGATTTTCAACTTCAAGCATTACAGAATAGGTTTCATTGTCAACGGCAGGCATTAAAATCAGCTTAACTCCATCGTTTTCAGCTCTCTTTAGCATTGAATCCCGGTCCGCCTCAAACTCGGGCAGGTAAATGTGACTATGGGTGTCTATTATCATATTTTTATACTGATTTTCAAAGATAAACAGCCTGAAAATTCTTAACAAAGCCTTAAACCAAGACCAATATTTACCGTCACAGAGTCGTTATTTGTAAACCTACAAAATCAATATTATGAAACTGATTTTCAGTCCTACCCGTTTAGCCATCCTGGTTTTTGTATCGCTTATTGCATTTGGGTCATGTAAAAAGGAAACCAGCGCTGATACCACCCAGGAAGAGTTTGCATCACAAGCTTCGTCCGAAGCTGATGCTGAATCTGACGATATTTTCAATGAAGTTTTTGACAATGTATTAGGGGTAAATACTGATGTTGGATTTGGCAACACCGGTGTGTTTGGCCAAATGAGCCCAGGAGCTTCCGGGGGAACAGCGAGATTGACCGCATGCCCCGATGTAACAGTTACTCACTTAAGCGGAAATCTTGATCCATTTCCAGTAAAAATTGTAATGGATTTTGGCACAGGATGTACTGGTAGAGATGGAAGAACCCGTTCTGGAAAAATAATCACTGTATACACAAAAAGGTTGTTTGAATTTGGAGCAATTGCTACCACGGAATTCGACAATTTTACAGTTGATAGCATTAAGGTACAAGGAAGACATGTTATTACCAACCAAGGTGAGCCTATTTCAACGAGCCCTACCCTCTGTATCAGGCATAGATGGAAAGTTGAGGTTAGAGATGCAAAACTCACCAAGCCAAATGGTAATTATGTAGAATGGAACAGTACTAAAACAATAACCCAGCTTGAAGGTACTTGTACTCCTTTTATTCAACTTGATGACATCTATAAAATTGATGGCGGTGGATATGGTAAGGTAAAAAGAGGCGATCTGTTGATCGCATGGAATTCTGAGATCACTGATCCACTAGTTAAAAAATTTAGCTGCCGCTGGCTGGTAAAAGGCGTTATCAGGATAGCCAGGTTAAACCTTACAACGAATTCCCCTTGGGTCGCAACCATAAACTACGGTAACGGAGACTGTGATAATAAGGCGGTGGTAACTATAAATGGGGTAGCCCATAATATTACTTTGCCGTAATTAAAAAATTATTATACCTTTAAACCAGTTTTCATAGGGTACGGATTAAAAACGGGCCAGGGTTTCTACCCAGGCCCTATTAATTTATATAGGCATAACATATACTTTCCTTTAAAGTGACTTAAATAAATATCCTTTTTCGGAGAAGTAATTGAGGATCCTTGGCAGTGTGTAAGCAAGTTTTGGGAAACCCTTTTCGCTATCGTGAAAAACTATGATCGATCCCGGAACTGATGCAAAAATTACGTTTGCCAGGCACTGTTGAGGTGTACATTCCGTATCGAAATCTCCGCTCAAAACATCCCACATTACTATCGTTGGTTCTTTGCCCTTCATGACTTGTTTCAGGTTCTTTGCCTGGAATCTTGTGATCCTTCCATAACAAGGACGAAACAAAGAACTATCGATAACTTTTGACGCTTCGGCAATGTCTTTAAGATATATTTCATTCTCAGTTTTCCACCCGTTTAAATGATTATAAGTATGATTGCCCACTGTGTGTCCTTCATCTTGTATTTGTTTATATACATCAGGAAATGAAACAACATTTTTACCAATACAAAAAAAAGTACCCAGGGCATTATACCGTTTCAATTGCTGTAAAATAAAGGGTGTTATTTCGGGATGAGGTCCGTCATCAAATGTGAGATAAAGTATTTTTTCCTTTATATCAACACTCCATAAATAAGAAGGGTAGATCTTTTTAAGCAGCAAGGGAGTTTTTACCAAATAATATTTCTCCCAACGTTTTTCACGCATCAGCAATTCTTTTTTATCATTAATCTGTGGCACCTGTTCCATCTGGTGATATTAAATGGTTTTTATGGTATTAATCCTTGAATTTAAGCGTGAAGATACTCTAACGAATTAGTCATTATTCCAGGTAAAACAATTGTCAAAGTAATTTCTTTCCTTATTAATCGTTTAAGACTTTTGTAGGTCTTATTGCCAACTTAAAATTCAATCTCTATGAAACTAAAAAAAATCTTTGCTCTTTTGTCTCTGCCATCAATCTTTTTCTTTGCCTCTTGTCAAAAAGATGAAACAGAACCAGATCCCGAGATAGAAACAACTTTCAAATTAACCGAAGACCAAGCAGTTTCTGAAGGTATAAACGATGATGCTACAGTTATTTTCTTTGATGCATCTGTCAGCTCCGGCTTTTACAGATTAAACGGTCAAACAGAAACAACTGGCATATTAAGTTGCGCAACTGTAACAGTAACTCCTCAAAATACGTTTCCAAAAACAATCACAATTGACTTTGGAAATGGTTGTACTTCTGCTGATGGTATTA
>DASYQG010000655.1:0-4080 GCA_036005825.1 Chitinophagaceae bacterium
TTTGTCATATTTGCTAAGATCTTATTCTGCTGATCAACATAATCTGCCGGCAAATTGTATTCAAGCATTCTGCCGATAAATCCCGCCTTCTGGAAACCGGTTTCATAGCTCAAGGCGTCTCTTTGGCCCAATGAATTCTTCATAAAGGTTACTTCATCTTGAGTGATTCCGGTTGCAGCATAATTTTTCAATTCTTTCATTACTTCACCTAAAGCACTGTCTGTAGCTTCTGCTTTAATGCCTGAACTGAATTCAAAATCGCCGCTGTATTTATCTGCGTTAAAGGCAGTACGGGCACCATAGGTCCAGCCTTTATCTTCACGAAGATTAATATTAACACGACCATTGAAACCACCACCGAGTGCAAAGTTCATCAATCTTGTTCTGTAAGATTCACCGGTTGCATCCCATTTCAATCCCGTATTATAACCAACTCGGAATTCAGTTTGCGCGGATTTTGGAAAATCTACCATATACACTCTTGTCATATCAACAGGTTTTGCATCAGGTATAGATGGCAAATCGATCTTTTTGTTTGGTAAATTTTTCAGGAAAGAAAGTTTGGGGATGATCTCATCTTGTTTGATATCACCAACCACTACGACGTTGACACCCTGGCTGGTCATATAATTATCATAATAAGATTGTACATCATTGAGCGTAAAATTCTTCACTGTTTCTTCATCACCATCTTCGGCTACGCCAAGAATATGCTTGTCACCATAATTTACTTTCGCAAAAACTGCACTGGCAACTGTGGCAGGTTGTGTCTTTGCAATTTTAAACCCTTCAACAGTTTGCTTCTTAATTCTTGCAAAAGTTTCTTCTGTGAACTTTGCATTAAAAATTTTTTCTTCTAATAATTTCAAGGTGGGGTCAACATTCTTTTTCAATGATTGAACCTGGAAAGTGATCCCATCAAGGCTGCTTGAAACATTTATAGAGCTGCCTAATTTTTGCAATTCGCGGCTCATTTGCTCAGCGCTGTAATTCTTAGTATCCTCATTCATCATATCAGCAAAGAAGGATGCGATGCCGGCTTTATCTAAATGATTTGTTTGCAACAAATGTCCGCCGGGGATCTTTATACTTAATGTTACGGTTGGTAATTCTGTATTTTCTGTACCAATAGCTCTTATACCATTTCCAATATCTGCTTTCCAGAATGCAGGAACTTTTACAACAGGATTCGTACCGCTGGCCGGAGTTTTGCTGCGGTCAAATTTATCTTTTGCTTTTACATATTTCAAACCATCATAACCATAATTTGGCGCTACATATTCTTCTTTATTTATAACAAAATTATTTTCAGCTGTTGTTAGTTTATCCTGATCTTTTGGTAACACACTCAGCACCACAGCATGTCTCAATCTAATATATTGATCGTACACTCTCATTACATCTTCTTTCGTTACCGATTGATACATTTTTATGAGCTTGCCGATCATATTAGGATTACCGGTCATTGTTTGAAATTGCGCCAACTGGGATACTTTACCTGACACGCTTTGCAAACTATTAATAAGCTGTGCTTCTATTCCACCTTTGAATTTTTCTATGTCTTCATCAAGGACGCCTCTTTTTTCAAAGGCTTCTAATGCATTTGTCAAAGCATAATACATAGAAGCGAGTGATTTACCCGGGTATGGGGCAACCTGGAAGGTGAATTCGCCTGATAATTCTGATAACTGGCTGAATGCGTTTGCCTGTAAAGCAATTTGTTTTTTCACCAACTCCTGGTATAAAATAGAGTTATTTCCTTGCCCTAGTATTTGCGCAAGACAAGCTAAAGCTCCCATGTCTTTATCATAAAGTGGAACAGTAGGATATGATTTATAAAGACGAGCTACTCTTGCATAATTATCGGTATAAGAAATAAAGCGATGAGTACTTACTCCGGGAACCATTGGAGGCATATCTTCCACCTTTGGCCCGCGGGGAATAGCGCCAAAATATTTTTCCACCAGCTTCACGACTGTTTTGGGGTTTACATCACCACCGATGGTCAGCGTTGCATTATTTGGTCCATACCAACGAAGGAAAAAGTTTTTCAGGTCATTTACATTTACACTATTCAGATCTTCAATATAACCGATCGTCAACCAGCTGTATGGATGACCATAAGGATACATATTCTTTGCAATAGCTTCCTGCGCCAGCCCATATGGACGATTATCATAGTTCTGTCCTCTTTCATTTTTTACAGTAGCTCTTTGCACCTCAAACTTTGGTTGTGTTACTGCATCAAGCAAGAAACCCATTCTATCTGCTTCCAACCAGATCATTTTTTCAACCTGGTTGCTCGGCACTGTTTCAAAATAATTAGTACGGTCACGGTTGGTGCTTCCATTCAATGTACCGCCGCTTTCTGTTACAATTTTAAAATGCTGTTCATCACCCACATGATCACTTCCCTGGAACATCATGTGCTCAAAGAAATGTGCAAACCCTGATTTGCCAATTTCTTCTCTTGCTGATCCTACATGGTATGTAACATCCACATGAGCAACAGGATCACTATGGTCTTCATGAATGATTAGTGTTAATCCATTGGAGAGAACGTATTTTTCGTAAGGGATAACCAATTCATCACCTTTCTTGGTTACTTTCTCTACAAGCTTGGTCTGGGCGGCTGCCATTCCGCTAAAAAACAGGAACATCACGGCAGCTATAAATAGTCTTGGGTTCATAATAGAAAATTTTTAAGGAATGGAAAGTTAAAGAAATCCGGTTGCCAAATGAGTGCCGTTTGTCAATTTGTGGTAAATGACATGAAAAAGCCGGTGTCAACCGGCTTTTTGAATTATAGAAGGAGATGGTCTTAGTCTTTAATTATTCAGAAATTTTAATTTGAGGCTCCCGGGTAACTGGTAACAAGTGATAACTCATACTCTTCTTTCAACTTTAATTTTTGGATAAGCTGACGCAGTTCAGTAGAGTCTTTTGATTTCTTATAAACCTGGTCATGCGCAAGAAGTACGAGATTTTCGGGTGATTTGGTTTTGTTGTTATTAAAAACACTATCTATTTGTTTCAGCAGATCATCAGAATTGTTCATAACGGTTAGCTCTTTGGGATCATAATGCCATTCAAGATCCCAACCCATCACTATGAAACCGGCTTTCTGTAATGAATCAACGGCTGCTTTGCTTTTTTTCAGGTCAGTGTATTGCAAGCTATCGATGCGCCATGCATTTCTTCCCGGTGTTCTTACAATATTATTTTTTAGTTGCAGACTGTCTTGCGATCGTTGAAAATCGCTGACAACTGAGTCAGGCTCCGTATAAAATTTTTCGAAATGATTGTGCCCGGCATGCGTATAACTATGATTGCATATTTCAATGCCCTCTGTAGTTTGCAGGCTATCCCATGTTATATTTTGATTGATACTCGCATAAACATGTTCACCAACGATAAAAAAAGTAACCGGGATCTTTTCATCTTTTACAATGTCAAGCACATTTTGTGTGCCTTTGTTCGGACCGTCATCAAACGTCAGGTAAATTTTTTTCTTTTTCTTTTTTACCGGTACCGGTGTGGCTACTTGTACTGTTTCTTTTTTTTCATTATTGTTTTTTGGAGCATGTCTCATTTTTACCCGTCCTTCTTGTACAGGTTTAGTACAAGCAACGAGATAAACAATAATTAAAACGGGAATGCGATACTTGTAGATGTAATTGTAATAAGAGTAAGTGTGACTGTCAGAGTCACCTTCATCAGAGGTGGTGCTTGTTTCCATAAATGTGTGTGTGGTTTTTAGTGGTATGAAATTATATTGTGAAAGAGGTCATTTGCGAATTCTTTTGGTTAAAGCTTCATTAAAAGCGGAATCATGCAGCCAACTGATTTTGCTTATCCGTTTCTTTGTTAAAGACCTTAACTTCGCAGACCAAATTCCCTTTTCATGATCCGAAAACAGGAGACTCTTTCCGACGTAGTAATAAAATTTGCCGGTGATAGTGGTGATGGTATGCAGCTTACCGGTTCCCAGTTTACCAATAATACGGCCATGCTTGGGATTGATCTTGCCACTTTTCCGGATTTCCCTGCCGAGATCCGTGCACCACAAGGAACCCTGCC
>DASYQG010000656.1:0-1578 GCA_036005825.1 Chitinophagaceae bacterium
GCACACATATTTTCGATCACCTGCTGATTGAAAGCACCACCAACAGTACTGACTCCAACTATTGCGGTCGGTTTTATTTTAAGAATGGATTCTGCAAAATTATTTGATGATTCGCTTTCATGTGCAAAAGGAATTTGATAATCGGCAAGATCAGTTCTTGACCTGACAAGTAAACCATTCACATCAAACATCCAAACACGCTGATAGGCTTCTTCTTTGCTAAGGCCATCCTTTTGAAACTTGTGAACAAGCATGCTTGCAATACCAAATGCCGCGGCACCTGCTCCTAAAAACAGGACCTTTTGTTCCCGAAATGGTTTGCCTGAAAACCGGCTTCCCGTGATAATACCGGCCGTGGCAACAGCAGCAGTACCCTGTATATCATCATTGAAATTGCAAACTTTGTCACGATACTTATCCAGTATACGAATGGCATCCTTACCTGCAAAGTCTTCCCATTGAATGCAAATTTTTGGAAACACTTCGTTGACCGCAATAACAAATGCCTCAACAAAATCATCAAATTCTTTACCACTAATTCTTTTTTTCTTTAAACCAGGATAGAGCGGATCATTAAGAAATGTTTCATTGTTGGTTCCTGCATCTAATATAATGGGTAATGTATATTCCGGGGGTACACCAGCACAACATGTATATAAAACTAATTTGCCAATAGGAATTCCAATTCCGCAGATCCCAAGATCTCCCAATCCTAATATTCTTTCACCATCCGTAACAACGGTAAAGCGAACATCTTTAACCGACCAGTTTCTAAGAAGCTCTTTAATATTATCCTTCTGTTCAATAGAAATAAATAATGCTCTTGCCTGCCTTGTAATATGACCAAATCGTTCACATGCTTCACCAACGGTCGGTGTATAAACCAATGGTAAATATTTAGCGGGTTCGCTAATGATGGTTTTGAAAAACAGCGTTTCATTGCTATCGAGCAGGCCTGTTAAGTAAATATATTTTTGAATGGGGCGTTCAAAATTGTCGAGTTGAATATGTACCCGTTGGATCTGGGTTTCCATAGTTTCAACTATATCTGGCAATAACCCTGTTAATCCATATTTTTTTCTTTCCTCAATAGTAAAAGCAGTTCCCTTATTTCTTCGTGGGTCACGTACAATTAGTTTATCAAGTTCGCTCATAAAAACTTTTGTTTATTTAAGATTAAAATAAATTAGATCACGCAACTAACAGCACCCATAATACTGCGAGTAAAGGTCCAAGCAGGCCAATTAAAATTCCACCGACCCTGAAATCCGAGATCTTCAGAAACCCCGTGCTATATGCAATAGCATTAGGAGGTGTAGAGACCGGAAGGAACAGTGCCGTAGAAGCACAAAGCCCGATGATGATCGCAATCTGTGACTGAAACCCGATAAGGATCGCTATTCCGAGAGGGATCAGAACGGTGCTGGTTGCAGTGTGGCTCATCACATTTGAAAAGGCCATGGTCATGTAAGCTAATATGAACATGAGAATGATATAATGAACCTTTATGTTTCGCATTTGTTGTGCATAGTGCTCCAATAAACCAGAATTCTGCAACGCCATTCCAAGTGATAATCC
>DASYQG010000657.1:0-11287 GCA_036005825.1 Chitinophagaceae bacterium
ATTGAATTTTATAAGAATGCCTTAAATGCAATTGCATTGCGTCAATGGAATAATGATGATGGTTCTATTGCAATTGGGTTTATTTGTAGACGACCCTCATGCAGTGATGGCAAAAGCGGTGGCAGCAGGTGGCACCGAGATAGATCCTGTACAAGATTATTATTATAACTACCGGCAGGGCTGCCTTGGCGACCCTTTTGGACATCATTGGCTCATTGAAAAGAAGATCGGTTAACATATTTTGCATTAAAACCAATAAATTCGCTTTTTATACGTTCTAAAAAAACCCGTACCTGTAAAAACTGAAAATCATTCCTTATGAAAAAACCATCCAACAAAGGAAACAGGCCTGCAATTGCTATTATCGCTACATTGGAAGAGCCCGACTTACTTCAAGTTTTAGTGGAAAAATTAGCTGAGTGCAATGTTGACATTGGCTATTCCTTGCAACAAGTTCAGCCGGGCTGGAAGGCCATCGATACTTCTTCTATAGAAGTTATGGCAAGCGTTGGCATACATTTTTCACATAAGGAGGATTCCGCCAACACTTCCTTTGTCACAAGTTTTTTGTTTACCTGTATTAAATCTGTACATGGAAAATATGACCTCACCTGGAGTCATTCACTTTCCTGAAAATAAACTATAAAAAGGCTGCCGCGATTAAATCGCGGCAGCCTTGTACATATTTACAACTTTAGTTTAATCATCCTTTTTTACTTTTTTTTCACCATCCTCTATTTTTGTCTTCGAATCACCGTCTTTGATCTTTACTTCATCTCCATCCACTTTCTTTTTATAATCGCCATACTTGATCTTATATTCATCATCAATTTCATATTTGCCATCGTTTGTTTTTACTACATGCCCATTGACCACATCACCTGTTGCACCATAGATAGTATCCTTCTTTTCTGTATCAACATACATATAAACAGGCTGATGAGTTTCAGTATTTACCATTCTACCTGTCTTCTCATCTTTTTCAAGGTTTATATACTTGCCTGCTGTCAGATCATAATATCTTTCCCTTTTACAAGCTGTAAATATTAATGCGACCGAGAGGCTTGCTAATAATAGTTGTTTCATATTTTTTTATTGCTAAGAAAACAATTATCAGACCAGCAGGCGTCGTATGTGAAAAACAACTGATAAAATATTTACGTACTTCTAATTGGGCATTTTTTTCCTCCTTATAAAAAACTATTGTTGGGCCTTTAGATCTGTAAATAAAAAAAGCCGTCCCAAAAGGAACGGCATGATCTATAAAGGATCTTTTTATTTATTTATTAATTAAGATATGCGTTTTTCAAATATCCAACCAACCCATTTTGTCCATTATTAGGGCCTGCAGCAAAATAAAGGTAATAACGATTGAACCCAGTGACAGGAGGAAATGTTATTCCCCACAAGCCATCAACTTCTATTGCTTTACCTTTTGTAGAAAGTGGACCAATGAAATTTCCATTTTCATCAAAGGCATTAATATGTCCATCTCCATTATTTCCAACCAGGATAACATTTGTTATTTGAGTTTGTCCAACATCACTCCAAAAACCAGCCGGTGCTACGGTTATTCCCCATGGAGCATTCAATTTTCCTTTTGATGCAAATCTTTTCAGTAATGTGCCATTCGGATGAAATACATTAATGTATCCATTACCAGCACCAATTTCTCTTTTTCCATTCGCATCTTTCTTTGCATACATCACGTACAATTTGCCATCACTGATGATCTGGATATTAAATGGAGAATAACCTGCCGGAAGATCCGGATCGACAAATGGCTTATTATTAACCTGGTTCCAATTCTTATCAAACACATCAATTCTGTTTTGAGCAAAATTGGCGGCATATATAAAGAAATCACTTCCATCATTTGCCAATGCAACTCCTAAATAAGAAGCATCGGATGAACGGTCTATCTTTTTCACTGCACTATTACCAACGTTCCACCCGGAAATTATACCATCAGAGGTAGCAAAAATGAAAACAGCAGGATTACTATTGGGAAGTTTAAAATCAGATGTAGGATTATAAACATGCCCGGTTGGATGACCAGTAGTTGTACTGAGTGAATGAGGAATGCTAACTGCACTTGCCACCCGTACACCGTCAAGATTATAGATGGTACCAACTCCTTTGCCTTCTGATGATACCCATGCAGGGCCGGAAGGAGGAAATGAAATGCCCCATGCATTCACAAGGTCGGCATCAATATTTAGCGGCTTATTACTGGTATTATTTCCAACAAGATTTAGTTGAACAAAGTTTTTTAATTCTTTTGGAGCGATGTCATTGTCTCCACCAGGTCGCAAATTCGCAGACCCATCGTTCATATTTTTTTGACAACCGAATACTATAGTTAACAGCACAAGAATAAAAGCAAGCTGAACTGCTTTGGTTCGATCTTTTTTCATAAAAATTTGATTTAATGGTGGCCAATTATCCTCTTTCCAGGTTTTATTAATTTATGATTAGGTTTTTGAGTGAGGATGATTTCTATTTTTAAAACTATAAAAATGTGAAGTATAGAAAATGGCGGAATTATACACCAATGTGAATATGTCATTGTTTTCACATTATTGTTAAACGAAACGAGTTAGTAAACGGCCTATTTCAACCAGTTTGGCAATAATAGTTACCTTTAGCCGATGCGTTTTATAAAAGAACATTTAAGTGCCAGTAATAATTATAACTGGACAGATGAATTCATATTTGATGGCACACCAAGCCGCCGACTTTTTGACCGCCAAAACGGAAATCAGTTACTCTTTATCATTAATCTCTATGCTTCACAAAACGACAAGTTTTCGGAAGACCAGGTACAAAGGGTTGAAGAAATGCTTGTAAATAAATTGCCGGAAGAGATTAAAAGTGAGATATCTGTCCTTAATTGGCTAAAAGAAAATGGTCAAGTGTTTTTAATAAGGCAATAGTAAACATGATTGCCCCTTCTTCCTAACCGCAAGGTTTTAAAATCTGGCAGGGTTTTTATCTTATTTAAATACTTGTAGTTTAACTTTATTCATTAACCGAATAATTTTTATTTATGCGTTGGATAGGTGGCAGGGAAAGTTCAAATGTAGATGACCGTCGCGGTCTTTCAGCTGGTGGGATTGCCGCAGGCGGTGGTATCATTGGCGTTATTTTTATTGTATTACGTTTATTGCTTGGCGGAGGGGGAACTGATGATGGGTCAATACCGCAGATCCAACTTCCCGGTCAAACCCAACAATTGACTCCCGAGGAACAAGCTGCCGATGATGAAAGAGCGAAATTTGTAAAAGTTGTTTTAGGATATACTGAAGATGTATGGGGTCAATTATTTGCGCAGCAAGGAAAACAGTATCAAGAACCCACACTTGTTCTTTTCCGTGGCGCTGTTCAATCCGCATGTGGTAATGCCAGCGCTGCTTCAGGTCCATTTTATTGCCCGGGTGACCAGGAACTTTATATTGATCTTTCTTTTTATCAGGAATTAGAAGAACGTTTCCAGGCGCCGGGAGATTTTGCAATGGCCTATGTGGTAGCACATGAAGTGGGCCATCATATTCAAAAGTTATTAGGCATTTCTGATAAAATGGATAGAATGCGTCAACAACTAAGCCAGGGGGAATACAATAAATATTCTGTGATGCTCGAATTGCAGGCTGATTTTTTAGCTGGCGTGTGGGCAAATCATGCACAGCAAATGAAAAACATTTTAGAAGCCGGCGATATAGATGAAGCATTAAATGCCGCAAATGCTATCGGTGATGACAGGCTCCAAAAAGAAACGCAGGGCTATGTAGTTCCTGAATCATTTACACATGGTACATCAAAACAACGTATCTATTGGTTTAAAAAAGGATTTGACACCGGTGATATGAATCAGGGCGATACTTTTAATGACCCTTCATTGCAATAGTTCATTTCTCCCCGACACAAAAAAACGAACTTCAGACAGGAAAATAAATTGTTTCCACTCATACATTTTTAAATCTCAATACTCGGTAGAAAGAATAATTTAGTTGTCTAATTCATTTTATGAAAAAGGTAATTGCTTTAGCCTTCGTTCTTTGCCATGCTTCGTTTCTATTTGCCTGCACTACTTTTTTTATAAATAAAAACGGGCAATTGATCTTCGGTCGAAATTATGATTGGGTTACCGGCGCAGGGATGGTTTGTACAAATCTGAAAGGTTTATTGAAAACTTCTATGCAAACCGAAAATGGAGAAACCATTAGCTGGGCATCACAATTTGGCAGCATTACTTTTAATCAATACGGTAAAGAATTTCCAACAGGTGGTATGAATGAGAAAGGTTTGGTAGTAGAATTGATGTGGCTTGATGAAACAAAATATCCATCAGCTGATAAAAGACCAGCGATCGGCGTATTGCAATGGATACAATACCAGCTTGACAATTGCACTACAATAGATGAAGTAATTGCAACAGATAAAAAATTACGTATTTCACCCACAGGTAATACTCCTTTACATTATTTAATTGCCGATGCCAATGGCCACGCCGCTACTATTGAATTCTTAAATGGGAAAATGGTTATACATAAAGACAATGATCTGTCGCTTCCTGTTCTTACAAATAATATTTATGATGAATCTGTAAAAGCTTATAAAAATTCAACTGCAAACGGTAATAATTCTTTAGAACGTTTTAATGAAGCTTGCAGCATGATACAAAAACTAAATTCAAATAACTTAACAAAATCTTTGATTGATTATTCATTTGATATTCTTGGAGAGGTTTCGCAAGGTGATTTTACAAAATGGAGTATCGTATATGACATTACAAATAAAACTATCCAATTCAAAACAAATCGCTTTAAGCAAGTAAAGACAGTAAGCTTTTCAGCTTTTGACTTTAATTGTACTGCCACCGCAAAAGTTTGGGATATGAACCAGGCGGGCAACGGGAATATCAACACATTATTCGAAAACTTCAACTCCACTATTAATAAAAGAATTGTAGAAACTGCTGCAAAGGAAAGTGAGAGCAATGTTTCCATCAGTCAAAAAAACAGGGAAAATTTATGGCAATACGCATTAAAAATTAAGTGTCAATAGCTTTTGTTCTTTTTTTATTACTCCTCCCCTTCGGTACAGTTTTGGCATTATTAAGCTTGTATTGTTTCCTTTTAAATAAGCAAATAATCATGAATACAAATGATTACAAACAAACAGCTATTGATTTTTTAATGCTCGCTTCCAAAGGAAATTCAAAAGAAGCTTTTAACAAATACGTAAGCAAAAATTTCAAACATCACAAAACATATTTTAAAGGTGATAGCGAATCATTGATGATTGCAATGGAAGACAATGCTATGAAAAATCCAAATAAGATCATTGATATCAAAAGATCTTTACAAGAAGGAGACCTGGTAGCGACTCATTCGCATGTTCAGCAAAAACCCGGAGATCCTGGTGCTGCCGTTGTTCATATTTTTCGATTTGAAAATGACAAGATTGCCGAGTTATGGGATCTGGGACAGCCCGGTTCCATTGGAAACAGTGAATGAAAATGGAATATCTTAATTACTAATTTCTAAAAAATAAAATTATGATAACAGCAAATAATATAGCAAAAGCAGAAACAACAATTAATGCATCAGCAGACAAAGTGTGGAATGCTTTGACTGATCCTGAACTGATAAAAAAATATATGTTTGGAACAACTGTAATTTCTGACTGGAAAGAAGGAAGTAAGATCATTTGGAAAGGAGAATGGGAAGGGAAGACTTATGAAGACAAAGGAAAGATCCTTCGTTTTGAGCCGAAAAAAAATTTACAATACAGTCACTTTAGCCCGCTTTCAGGCCTTCATGATAACCCGGAAAATTATCATATAGTAACAATTGACCTGGAAGAAAAAGATAAACAAACTACTGTCACTTTAACACAGACTAATAATGCTGATGAAAAAACGAAAGATCATTCTGAAAAAAATTGGAAGATGATGTTAGCTTCTCTGAAAAATCTTTTAGAAGAAAATAAATAGCTATCTGAACCTGTAAACAATATTTATCCCGTTGCTTTCTCCATCGCTATAAGGCATTAAGCTCAGATTTGGATCTTTAATTAATTTGTTTTTATGAAAATGAGGTACCAATATTCCTGTTAATGTTCCTTGTGTTATTCCTAAAAGTATATCAGAAGGGAAATGTTGACCAGCCCGGTATCTCATATATGCTACTGAACCAGTAGCAGCTCCCGCAAGGCTATAAAATACCCATTTTGCTTTTGACTCTGGATGATAATCGTTATAAACTTTCGCCATGAAAAATGTTGAAGTAGCAACCAACGCCACATGTCCTGCATAGAAAGAATTTTTGGCTCCTCCCCTTGTTCTTTGTTCCATCGTTGACTCAGAACTATAGGCGTAAGGCCGATAGCGATTAGTCAGATAAACAGATCCGGTATATAAAAATCCTGTTATCGACATGGATTCAAGAAATAAAAAACTGAGTTTGAAAAAATCCTTGCTCGTTTCTTTGCCAGTTAGAAAAAGAAATGGAAGAAGCGTTGAAGCATAAAAAGGATAATAGCTTGCCTTATCAATTGATTTATTGTATGGCCGGACCGCCCAACGATCAAACCAATTAATATCATTTTTGTCAAGACTTAGAATGGTTTCTTCGGTAGAGTGTTCTTTGCTGTAAATCTTTGTAAACGCATATGCCGACCAACCTGCACCAACAGCAAATACAGGAATATCAACAGCAGGTTTGAGTTTATATATTTGTTGCCTGGTGGCAATATTTGCAAGAGAAGTTTTTGCTGATAAGGTATCAGGAATTTGCAGAGTATCATTCCTTGTTACTCTCAAACTATCGTCCTGCGCAAAAGCAAATAGGTACAGAATTACTGTCGCAGTACCACACAACATCTTTTTCATCATTCGCAGATTTAAGTTAAACATGCGAAGGGCTCTTAGAGAATATAAAAAATCATGCCATCCAATGTTGGTTCAACAACTGATAAGTGGATGTTTTTTGTAATTGTCGATTTCATAATAAAGAAAATGCCGTTTGAAAAACAAACGGCATTAAAAGAGATCAATTTACTTAATTCATTAATTCAGATATAGATTTTTTATGTAGCCCATTAATCCATGTTGTTCAGTACCGGGACCAGCGGCAAAGTATAAATAAGTATTATTAAAACTTGTAGCCGGTGGGAAAGCAATTCCCCATAGTCCATCAATTTCAATTGGTTTACCTTTTGATTGCAGAGCCCCCATAGAATTTCCATTTTCATCGAATACATTTATCTGACCATTCCCAAAATTTCCGACCAAAATCATATTTGTTAATTGACTACTTGAACCCCAGAAACCTGCAGGGGCTTCAACTATACCCCATGGAGCATTTAATTTCCCCCCTGATGCAAATCGCTTAACTAATGAACCATCAGGATTGAACACATTGATATATCCTTTTCCATTACCTGTTTCTTCCTCACCAGTCTGAGAATTCTTTTTTGCATACGTTACGTAAAGCATTCCATCGATCGTTTGAATATTAAATGGTGAATAACCCGCAGGAAGATTCGGATCAGCAAATGGCCTTTCCCCTACCACAGCCCAGTTTTTATCATACACATCGATACGGCTTTCAGAAAAATTTGCTGCATATAAATAATTATTGCCGGCATAAGCGGCAATTGTGATACCCACATATGCAGCACCGGGCGCATTATCAACCATCCTTATTGCCGTATTTCCGGTATTCCATCCTGCGATAGAGCCATCTCCGGACGCAGAGATAAATAATGCAGGATTACCATTTGGAAGTTTAAAATCACTGGTTACATTAAATACATGACCAGTTGGACGGCTAACACCGCCATCTGAAGTTGCAGAACCTGGAATAAAAGTAGGAACTGATACAATGTTTCCATCGAGATTATAAACGTCGCTTACTCCAACTTTTTCTGCATTTACTTTTATCATTCCATTAGATGATATTGCTAAACCCCACCCATTTTTAAGATTGGGATCAACCTTTTCAGCACCCATATCAGGGTTATCACTAACAAGTTTTTTTACAACGAAATCCTTAAACTCTTTGGGAGAAGTATTGGTTGAATTGTCTCCATTTGGATTACCCGGTCCTCCGGAATCTTTGATATTTTTTTGACAACCGAATAAAAACACCAATAAAAAAATTGCAAATGCAATTTGATGACGATGGCTTAAAATCTTTTTCATAAAATTGAGTTTAGAAATGGACAAAGGTTTATTGTTCAGAAATTTTTGATCTTTCTGTGAAATAGTTTCTACAGCACGTGATGAATTCCGAAGGGTTTGATTGATGCTATTAGTATCATTAACTAATAACATCACGCTGGTTACAATAGCGGTAATATGCGGAGTCTCAACAAATCCATTCTACACAATTGTGATCATCTTCCTTCTGTTTAAAAAAAATTAAGAAATTCCAGGTAGTACTAAACAGAGTCTGATAATTTTAATCCAAATAATATGCCATTGAATTGTAGAAAAAATTCGAGTGCTATCGGTGAATAATTCTTTTTAATGAGTGCATAAAAAAAGCCGTCTGCAAAAACGCAAACGGCCAAGGAAGGGACTTGTCAGATCTTCAAATCGCCACCTATTTCTTTATATAACCAAACAATCCATGTTCTTCATCATCCGGACCTGCGGCGAAGAACAACCAATTTCTATTTAATGCTGTGGATGTAGAAGGTGCAAAAGCTATGCCCCAAAGTCCTTCGATCTCTATTGGTTCACCATGCTGGCGAAGTTGGCCAAGGAAATTTCCATCTTCAGTGAATGCATTGATATGCCCATCCCCAAAATTTCCTACAAGAAATACATTTGTATTTTCGCTACCCTCACCCCAAAACCCCGCCGGAGCTTTTGCGATGCCCCAGGGAGCATTCAGTTGGCCATTAGAAATAAATCTTTTTACAAATGACCCGTCAGGATTAAAAATATCAACGTATCCAAGTCCTGGCCCTGTTATTTCCTCAACTTCTTCTTCATTAAATTTTGCATACATCACGTATAATTTCCCATCAATACTCTGGATATTGAAAGGAGAATAGTCCGAAGGAAGACCAGGATCGGTAAATGACTTGGTTACTTCTCCCCAATTCTTATCATAAACATCAATTGCTTTTTCGGCAAAGTTCGCGACATATAAAAAATTATTGCCGCCATCTGAAGCTATTGCAATTCCAAAATAAGAAGCATCAGGTGAATCATCAACCTTTTTTATTGCGGTACTGCCACCATTCCATCCGGATATTACTCCATCCGCACCTGCAAAAATAAATCGGGCTGCATTCCCATTTGGAAGTTTAAAATCGGCACTGCCATTAAACACCTGACCAGTTGGATGACCAACAGTTGACGTGCCCGCACCGGGAATGCTCACCGGTGATATGGCAGCAGGGATCCCCTCTCCATTTAAAACAAGACTCTTACCTGTGCCTTCAGTTGAAACCCATGCGGGACCGGAAGTTGGGAAAGATATTCCCCATCCATTCACCATGTTTGGATCAATGCGAGCTGGACTATACTCATCATTATCTCCCACAAGATTTACCTGCACAAAATCTTTCAGATCTTGTGGAGGGATTGCTTTGGTTGCTATCTCCTCATTTGCTGTTGTTGTTCTTTGTACATTTTTTTGACAGCTAAAAATCACTGTTAACAATGCGAGAGCAAAAGCCGGGTAAGCTGCTTTGCTTAAGATCTTTCCCATAAAATTTTTATTTAAAGTTGAATAATAGATACTCGTCCGGAAACATTAGCGTTTCCGACAAAATTTTTGTTGACTAATCAAAGGGGGTTGTAATTGTATCGGAGCTAATTCAAGAAAAGTTGCTAGTGGGAAAAATCATTTTCGTTAACCACCGGTTAATTGAAAAATTCCGTCTGAATAACGGAATTGAGTTGGTAAAAATACTTTAGAATTCCAGAAAATTATTTTTCAGCATTCCTCATAAAAATATAATAGCCTAAAAAACTAAGCGAGATGCTGAAAGCCATGATAGCTAATGAATGAAAGCCTAAGGGCTGAGTATAATTAACACCGGTAAGACCAATACCAATGCCTGCTAAAATTGCAAACCATTTCACATTGGCATATCGATTGTCTACAGGTTTTGGGGTAGCTAAAATAGATTGAGCTACGTTTTCAGAAATTCCTTTGTCAACAATTTTGTTTTTAAGCCTGTGTTCAAATATCCTCTTCATGACGTCAATAATAAAATACATAAACATACCGACGACAAAAATGGCTGCAGCAACTTGTAACATTTCTTCATTACATTCAAAGCCACGGCCCTGTGCATTTGCTGAAAAACTCACTGAACATACTGTTGCGATGATTATTATTTTCTTCATTAGTTTGTTTTTATTGTGAATAAGACGGGCGTCATAAGTAATTGTTGCAATTGATTTAATATAGATCCAAAACTTTCATTTCTTTCTCGTATTTTTTATACATCTCGATAACCAGGTATGTTAACACAGTAATGGCCGTTATTGCTATCAGGGAAATGAAAATGGTTCTTATCCCTTCAAAAAGATAAAAATAACTTTGAAATATATAAATAGCTCCGCCAAGAAAAGCTATTCCCATGAAAGCGAATATCCAAACAAGCGCCTTGTCATTTGCAAGTGTAGTTCTGGGAGAAGGTAATTGTTGCAAAACCATTTTTGAAAGATCAAAATCAAAAGCAGGTTGCGGTTGTTGTTTAATTTCAGTTATTAATAATTGATAAACTTCAACTTTTGATCTGCATTCCTCGCATAAATGAATATGCTCAGCAATTCGCCTTTCACAAATAAGTTTATCTATTGCATACAGCTGCACTTCATCATCAGTAAGATGTTTTGTTACCATAAATCCTCCTTTTTATAATGAAGCAGAAGATCGTTTTTTAATTCTCTTCTTGCTCTGAATAAATAACTTTTCACCGTCCCTGCGGGCAAACCGGTTATTGTACCTATTTCATCATAGCTTAGTTCTTCATTGTGATATAAACTGATCAATGTTTTATAGATCGGCGGCAGTTTCTCTATTTTCTTTTTTACGATGTCAGAAATATTTTTCCCGATAACAAATGTATCTACCGGTTCATCAAAATTTCCTTGTGCTGTATTAATCATGTCAAGGAGATCGTTTGAGTCAGTTTCCGTTTCAAAAATACTTTCGGCTAATACCAATTTTTTCTTTCGCAGGTGATCTATACAAGTATTATAACATATTTGCCCGATCCATGTTGAAAGTTTTGATTGAAATTTAAAACCCCG
>DASYQG010000658.1:0-2841 GCA_036005825.1 Chitinophagaceae bacterium
AATCTGCAGCTTGATTATAGGGCATCTACCAATCAGCCATCGGTGTCTCAGTTGCAACCAATCCCCGATATCAGCAACCCGCTTAATATAAAATTGGGTAATCCTAATCTGAAACAAGAATTCACGCATCGCATCAATGCAAATTATACAGGCATGAATCCTTTCCGAAATAAAAGCTTTTTCTGGTTCAGCAGCTATTCCTTTACCAATAACAAGATCGTGAGCTTTGATGTAGTCGATTCATTTGGAAGGAAACTAACCACGCCGGTGAATGTGAATGGAGTATATAATTTGAGCAACGATATAAGTGTTGGCTGGCCTCTGCGCTTCATAAAAGCAACCATGAACTTCAATACAGGAGTTGGATATAGTAAAACTATCCAGTTCATAAATACTAATCGAAATAATATCTATAATATCAGCTTTGATCCAGGTGTTGAAGTATCAAAAAGTTTTAAGGATAAAATTGATCTTACTTTAAGAGGAGGAGTTACCTATAATAAAGCAAAGTATTCTTTACAATCATCGCTTAACAACAACTACTTAACACAAGACTACAGCATTGACGCAGGCTGGCAATTGCCTAAGAATTTTTATCTGTCATCTGATTTTACTTATACAATCAGCAGCAAACGTTCTGAAGGCTACAATGCAAAGGTTCCGTTATGGAATGCATCATTCAGCAAATTATTCTTAAAATATAACCGTGGTGAAATGAAGATAAGTGTGCATGACCTGCTGAATGAAAACCAGGCAATAGTTCGCACTACGAATTCAAATTATATCGAGGATCAGAGCAACCGGGTGTTGAAGCGTTTCTATTTACTAAGCTTTACATATAGTTTAAATAAAATGAGGGCTAATGCCGGGGGCCCCGGGAGAGGAAATGTGATTATAAGAAGGTAGAAGAGTTAATCAAGCACTTCATAGATCATGACAGGCCGAGATTTGTTTTTCAAATTCACCTCACCCACTTTATTGCAATTGAAAGACTCCTTTACTTTTTCATACGAAGATTCATTAATGAGGATCTGGCCTTCCTTCGCTATCGTTTGTAGTCGCTGTGCGGTATTGACCACATCGCCGATCACAGTATAATCGAGACGCTTCAAGTTTGCAGAACCAATATTACCGGAGATCATTTCACCGCTATTGATACCAATGGAAACTTTAGGTGTAAAGAAAATATTACCTGATTCGTTTGGAAGCTCATTCACTTTTTTTCTTACAGCCAGGCAGGCATCCATTGCCCTGTCTAAATGATAATCGCCGCGGAACACAGACATTACCGCATCGCCCATGAACTTATCTATATAACCGCCCTGGGCAATTATTTCTTTTACCATTACATCAAAATATTTGTTCAGGAGTTTTACCACTGTGTCCGGAGATTCTTTTTCACTAATGGTAGTAAAGCTGCAGATATCAAGAAAAGCAACCGTGGCGTTTACCGTTTCATTTACCATCAACGTTGATTCAAACTCTCGGCCAGCCATAAAATTCAGTACGGTTTCATCCACATACATTTTAAGTATGTTGTTTTCTTTGATCGCCTTCATTGTTTCCCGCAACTGTTGAACATGGGCAATGGTCTTTTCCATTGTCAATTCCAGGTCCTCAAAATTCACAGGCTTGGTCACAAAATCATAAGCACCCCGGTTCATGGCTGTACGGATATTTTCCATATCGCCATAAGCAGAAACTATTACGGCTTTTAATAAAGTATTTTGTTCATTGATCTTTGAAAGAAGGGTAAGCCCATCCATTTCGGGCATATTGATATCACTTAACACTACATCTATATCGGGATTTAATTCCAATTGCTCCAATGCATGTTTGCCATTGATAGCAAATACAAATTCATATTTATGTTCACGGATCTTTTGCCTGAACTTTTGTTTGATCAGCACTTCGAGATCTGTTTCATCATCAACCACTAATATTTTTGCCATTAGTGTATTGCTTTTAATTTTTCTTTTAGTAGGCTAAACTCAAGAGGTTTTGTCAAAAAATCATCGGCGCCTAGTTTCATGGCAGTATTATAATTGTCTGCATCGCCATAAGCTGTTATCATCATTACCAGCGGAGGTGGCTCCTTGTGTTTTTCTTTGATATGCCTGAGTAATTCCAAACCACTCATTCCGGGCATATTGATATCTGAAAGTATCAATACTGCCTCATGACTTAGATCGCCCAGGTATTTCAATGCGTCTTCGCCAGAATAGGCAAAAGCAAATTCCATTTCCTTGTTGCGGATCTCTTTCCTGAACCTTTGTTCGAAGAGAACCTGCACATCTTTTTCGTCGTCTACTACTAAAATTTTCATTCGATGAATTTATGATTTATACTGGTAAAATAACACTAAACATGGTATATTCTCCTTCTTTTGTTTCAACTTTTAATTCTCCTCCATGGCCTTTGGTCACTATATCATAACTCAATGATAAACCAAGCCCGGTTCCCTGGCCCGTTGGCTTCGTGGTAAAGAAGGGTTGAAAGATTTTATCTAATGCCTTTTGCGGAATTCCGGTGCCATTATCTTTTACGTTAACTATAATTTTATTGTCGATCTTTTTGCTACTTACTGTTACGGTTGGTTCATATCCTTCTACTTGCAATTTCTTTTTTTCCATAGCTGCATAAAAAGCATTGGTAATTAAATTTAAAATTACCCGGCCAATATCCTGCGAGATAATTTTTATCAAACCAATGTTCTCATCATAATCAGTTTTGATAGCTGCATTAAATGATTTGTCCTTAGCCCGCATGCCATGATAAGCCAGTCTCAGATATTCATCAGCCAATACATTTATATCTGTCGGTTCTTTTTTATTACTGCTG
>DASYQG010000659.1:0-5280 GCA_036005825.1 Chitinophagaceae bacterium
GTTTTCAATGTAACTACCAGTTTCTGGTTTTCCTGCGGTCTGACGCTTTGTATAGAGTCAATATGAATGATGGCTTGCCGGTTTGCCCGGTAATAGATTCTGGAGTCCAGCAATTCCTCTACTTCATCCAATGTAGTAAAATCCAAAATGTGTTTGTCTCCATTATGAGTAAAAAGGTAATTCAGGTTTTCCCGAATAAAACAGGCAATATCTTTTGTTGGAACCGGTAACCATTGATTACGAACTTTCACAACAAATTTTTCTTTGAACCCTATACCTGCGGCATTAGGCTGCGATATCATTTGCAACAATTGCTGAATATCTTTTGGATACTGTGACTTATTCTCTATTATGATCCTGCATTTGTCAATAGCTTTTTTCAAATCCTGCGTATCGATCGGCTTCAGCAGGTAGTCTACTCCATTTACTTTAAATGCTTTTATAGCATATTCATCATAAGCAGTGGTGAAGATCACAGGGCATTTCAGATCATAGCGTTCAAATATTTCAAAACTTGTGCCATCGCTTAGTTGTATGTCTGCGAATAAAAGGTCAGGCTCAGCATTTTCCATAAACCATTTGTAGGCTGTTTTAAGACTCGGTAACACCTCGATAAATCTTATATCCGGCGCTACCTCCGTTATCTTATGCTGAAGTTCCTTCGCGATCAGCAACTCATCTTCAATTATTACAGCTTTCATATCAAAGGAATTTTAACGGTAAAATAATTTTTATTTTCTTCAATGACCATTGGTTTGCCACTCAGGTAACGGTATAATGATTTCATATTAGTAAGGCCTTGTTTATTACTGGTCTCTACAAAATTTTTCTTTTGAAGATTATTACGGACAACCAGGAAATCATTCTCAACGAAAAGATCAATAACTAATGGAGAATCAGGATCGGCAATATTATGTTTGATGGCATTCTCCACCAGGTTTTGCAATGTGACGGGAGCTATTTTCCGGTCATGATACTCTTCATCAATATTCACATTTACCTGCAGGCCTTTTTCAAATCTTGTTTTCTGTAACTCGATATAGAAATCAACAAATTTCAACTCTTCTGCAAGCGGAACCGTTTCATTGTCTCTGTTCTTGAGGATATACCGGTATATTTTGCTCATCCTGTCCAGAAAATTGCCTGCCTCCTTTTGATCAATGCGGATTAAACTGCCGAGTGAAGTAAGTGAATTGAACAGAAAATGCGGGTTAAGATGCTGTTTCAGGTTCTCATACATCACGAGAGTTTTTTCCTTTTCCAGCATTTGCGCTTTATTCTGCAATACAAGGATCCTTTCCCTATGTCCAATGCGGTACCGGATAAATGCAATAAGGCCTGCGACTATAATCAGCAATACAAAAGATTTAAACCACCAGGTTTTATAAAAAATTTCCCGGATAGTGATTTGAATTGTTTTCTCCGGTACATTCCAGTCAGGGTTATCCGTAATTACTTTATACCTGAATGTATAATCTCCTGCCGGTACATTGGTATAATTAACTTCTCTTTTGCGGGTAAAGATCCAGTTCTTATCAAACGGCTCTAGCTGGTAAGCATACATACATTGATAAGGATTCATGTAATTCAATCCTGCCAGTTCAATATTGAAAAAATTTTCATCATGCCGGAGATGAATTTGCTGAATATCTTCTGTATTGGGGGTTTTTTCTTTATCAGAAACTTTAAAAGATGTTATATAGACCGGAACGTTTGATACATTTTCCCGGTAATCCTCGGGACGAAAAATCAGGAAGCCTTTGTATGTCGGATAAATAAATAACCCGTTCCTTGTGCGGTAAGCAGATTGTTCGTTGAACTGATTGGTCAGCAAGCCATCATTTACATCAAAGCGTTTGAAATTATCCCTGGTCCTGTTCAACATACACAAACCGTTTGAAGTGCCGATCCATATCCTGTTCAAAGAATCAACCATAATATTATTGGTCCGGCTTGATGGCAATCCATTCTCTCTTGTAAAAAAGCGGGAGCTGTTTTTTACCGGGTCATAAACGGTCAATCCATTTTCTGAGCCAATCCAGATAAGACCATTTTTATCTTCTGCAAATGAAGAAAACCTGGTATCAGAGATCAATGAATCCTTCACAGTCAAAAGTTTTTGTTTTTTTTGATCTACGTCATACATGACCAGGCCGACATCTAAAATTCCGATCCATAAACAATTCCGGCTGTCAGCATATAATGCCTGGATATTATGATAAGCATATTTCGATAAAACAGAGTCCTTGCGCAAATCATCAAAACGATTTTCATTTCTCATGTAATGAAATAAGCCACTGGCTGATCCCATCCAAACTTCTCCATTTTTATCTTTTGTCATCATCCAGAAAAATGAAAGTGGTATACCTTGTTTTCCATTAAAAAAATCCATAGTCCCGGTGGATGGATGATAACGGTTTAACCCCTTTGCAGTGCCGATCCATATATCTCCCTTATCATCGCATAGTAGTGATCGAGCAGAATTATAATGAATCACAGGTTTTTTTTCATTGTCGTTGGCATTGGCAAAAGTTTTGAGCAATTGCCAGTTGTTGTCATACTTTGCCACACCTTTGCCAGTTGCCAGCCAACGATTACCTTGATTGTCCTCGCAAGCTGCCCTGCACCAGGTGTCTGTCCCGGATGAGTTAATTTCAAGGAAAGGTTGAACTGTATAAAAGGGGTTTTTTTCAGGATTAAAATAACTTAGCCCATAGCCTGGTGTACCAAGCCAGATTATTCCATCCCTGTCCTGGTAAATACTTATATTTTGATTGGATAATAAACTATTGGGAATAAAGGGATCATTTCTATAGTCTTTGAAGTCATCTTTATTTTCATCGTATAATGATAATCCTGAATAGGATGAGGTTATCCAAAGACGTCCTTTTTTATCTGTCATGATATTTCTAATAACATTATTGGTCCATTTCTTCCTGCTGCTGATAAAATAATCATATAATTTAACTGTATGATTTTGTAGATCAATTTTATTTAAAATTGGTTTTGGAGTAATACAGGCGGCCCATAAGTGCCCGGATGAATCAAGTGCTAAGGAATATATTATATCACTACTGATAGAAAATTTGTTTAAAGTATCATGTTTTATTTCGCTATAAATATTGGTAAGAGGATTAAAGATCTTTATACCCTGGTTGGTGGCTAAATACCAATCACCATTCCTTGATGGGATTATTTGCCCGATAATACATTGAAATTTTTTTTGAAGTTCCCTGTCATTATTTAAAACCGGTTTTTGAACAGATAATTTTTGTTCATCAACTATCCATAACCCGTCAGTAGTTGCTAACCATATCCTTCCTTTATTGTCTTCCTTTATGTCATTTATGGCAATTGCTTTGGCGCAAGTGTAGTTGACAAACTTGTTTGCAGAATAATCATAACGACACAGGCCACGGAAAGTGCCAACCCATAAGTTAGCTTTAGAATCGCAATAAAGAGATTCTACATAATTATTGGCAAGGGAGCCCGTGTCACCGGGACTGGAAAAATAGTTTTTGATATTAATACCGTCAAAGCGATTAAGGCCGTAGTGTGTCCCGATCCACATAAACCCATATTTATCCTGCGCAAAAGCATGCACAACGCCATCACTCAGACCTTCAGAATTGGTAAGCCGCCGGAAATTAAAAGAAGTTGTCTGTGACTTTGCAGAGATAAAAGGATTTGCCTGAATAAAAAACAGCAACACTATTATTTGCCAATGGGTAATATTTAATAAACAATAACGGGACATCATTACCTGAAATTTACAAAGAAACCAGGCAAGCAAAAATTTCCTGTAATGGTATGTGCTAAATTTCAAATGAAGTGCGGCAAAATTGAAATAAAGTGTTTGAGACTAAAAGAAAAATGATCCTGAAAGGGTAAAAGCCTGCCATTGCTGACAAGCTCTTCCTAAACCTAAAAACCATCCTTAACGAAATATTTTTATGCTATGCGACTTTTTTATATCCTGAAGCGTTGATCATACTACCAGATAATGTCTGAAAGCAGGCGGCCCATGCTCCCCTTACCTCTTCATTCCAATCCCTTCCCAGCCCTTGTTGTAATGTCCAAAGCAGCGCAGCACCGACGGCTTTGTAATGCTGCTCTTTTACTCCGTATTGAACATGCCTGATGGCTAATTGTTTTATTTCTTCTGTCAGTTCTTCCAGGTTATCAAGACGCCCGATAATAACACTAAGCATTTCTACCAGTTTTTTAGATTGATCCTCTTTCGGTGTATGAAATAATTTCTCTAACTGGGGCATATCAAAAAATAATTTACTATAGAAAACATCTCCTATTAATACTGGATCTATTTCCCGGAAAATACTCCAGGTCTTCTTTATCATTAAAATTTGATCGTTGGTCATTATTTTTTTTTATGGATCCTTGATATTTAAGCCGCATGCTGCTCTCTATATTCCGATGCATTGATCATAGCCGATGATAAAATCTGGTAACAGTCCGCCCATGCTTCTTTTACTTCACTGTTCCAATTATCAGCCAATCCTTTTTCCAAAGTCCACAGCAGCGCTTCACCCACAATAGTATAATGGTCGGGCTTGACACCATAACTTGCGTGACGTCGGGCCAGTTTAGCTACTTCATCGAGAATATCCTCTAATTTATCCAGTTTACTGATAACATAATTAATCATAGCCAGTAATTTTTTGGATTGCTCGGGCATTGGATTGTGAAACATGTGCTTCAATTGTGGAGCAATTTCAAAAAGTCGGTTGTAAAACAAGCCACCTACTGTTACCGGGTCAATCGTCGCTACCATTGCCCACGATGATTTTACGAGATCAATTTGTTTGTTTGTCATATAATTTGATTTATATCCAAGAATTCAATTGCCGCACAAAAATGGTCACACAAATAAATTGTACAAAATTTCAATAGTTGTAAGGCATGTTTTTATTATTGAAGTGTAGTTATTCTTAATTGAAGTGAAACCAAAGATTTAATAGTCTCCAATGTCGCGGGGAAGCAATAATAGCTTATAAGAAAAGCCATGAATTAATTTATGGAATGAAGCAGGAGTAGTGTCGCAGTTTAAATTCTCAAACGAACGGAGTCTCGTCATACCGATCCGCCGCCGGCGGAGAGGTATCTCAAACCTTAATGAGTCTGAGCACTATCGAAGCAGGTACTAATTGTATCTTCTATTATTTACTTCGTTTATAAATACTTCACTTATTCAATTCTTTTTTACTACACTTAATTTAAAATTTCACACTTCCGGATCTTAAAGATTTTTAAACGCTTAAT
>DASYQG010000660.1:0-2774 GCA_036005825.1 Chitinophagaceae bacterium
TCCCACAACTCGCTGTTAGCCGCATCCATTGCAATCACGATTTGTGAACCTGTTTTATAACCAGCAGCATCGATCGCTGTCAATACAGTTTCAATTGCTTCTTCATTGCTCTGAATATTTGGAGCAAAACCTCCCTCATCACCCACATTTGTACTGAATCCTTGTTTCTTCAATACTGTTTTTAATGCATGAAAAATTTCAACACCCCAGCGCAAGCCTTCACTAAAGCTTGGTGCGCCAATTGGCATCACCATAAATTCCTGGAAATCTATTTTATTATCAGCATGTGCACCACCGTTCAGGATATTCATCATCGGTATCGGAAGCGTCTTTGCATTTGTGCCGCCAATGTAACGATACAAAGGAAGCGCCGCTTCTTCAGCCGCGGCTTTCGCCACCGCCATGCTAACAGCCAACATTGCATTTGCACCTAATTTTCCTTTGTTAGCACTGTTATCCAATTGTATCATCATTTCATCGATACCTGTTTGATCGGCCACATCATTTCCTATCAGTGCCGGAGCAATTTTATCATTAACATTTTTCACCGCTTTCAAAACTCCTTTACCGCCGTAAGTTTTTTTATCATCATCACGCAGCTCCACTGCTTCGTGAATACCAGTGCTTGCACCACTTGGAACTGCTGCACGGCCCAATGCACCTTCATCCGTTAATACATCTACCTCAACAGTAGGATTGCCTCTTGAATCTAAGATCTGTCTTGCAAAAATTTCGGAAATGTAACTCATGATTTGGTTTATAGTTTATTGTCTGTGTTGTGAGGCGAAGCCGAAGCAATCTCCTCAATTTATTATGTTATCAGCATTTGAATTACTATTAAGCTTTGGTTGCGTCGCACTCTTGTGCCGCTTCAATTCTATTCAACATACTTGTTGTTGCACGGCATCCCGACTTTGTCGGCGCTACACCAGGAATTCTAATGAAAAAAATCTGATTCATTCTTTTCGTATTGATAAAAAAGCCGTTTACTGTCTTTAACTACTACCAGCAGAATTGAGAAGATCAGCATGATCCAGAAACCGAAATTAATAGTTGAAAAGTATGTTTCATTATCATAAAAACTATTTTCAGCATTTCCATTTAATAATCTCATAACGCAAACGAATACAAGGCTGACTATAGGTATCCAGGAAAATATTTTGCTGTTAAAAAAAAAGCTGCGATCATCAAGGGTGTCAAAAAAAATGAGTAAGCCCGAAAGCGGTGCCAGCAATAAAAAATATTTGTAAGAAGGTATTTGAGTTGATAATATGTAATTTAACCCGGTCATCTCAAACCCGTGCCACTCAAAGAGCGGTAAGAAGAAACTACTTACTATGATAAAGGACAAAATTTTTGTAGCTGTTTTTCTTTTCATAAAAATATCTTTAGACATTTTGTGTTAAAGAACGAAATACATCTTCCAGGCTTTGACTATCGCTTTGCAAAGAAACGATGTTGAGATTATGCTGCAATGAGAGTTCAAAGATTTGTTTACGAAGCTGCTCAGGATTATCGGTCGCTAACTGCCAGTTGTTTGCATCAATCTTATTCACTGACCTTGCCGCGGATAATTGCTCCAACCAGATTTTATCTATTGATTCTTTGAAACTTACTTTCACTGTGCTCGGAGAAGACGAAGAACGTTGACGAAGATTACTAAGCTTATCATCCGCCACCAGTTCTCCTTTATTAATGATGATCACTCTATCGCAGATCGCTTCCACTTCCTGGAGGATATGAGAAGAAAATAGCACCGTCTTATCCTGTCCCTGTTTCTTGATCACATCTCTTATCTCAATTATCTGGTTAGGGTCAAGACCTGAGGTTGGTTCATCTAAGATCAAAACTTCCGGATCATGAATAAGTGCAGCCGCCAACCCTACTCTTTGCTTATAGCCTTTTGATAATTGCCCGATCTTTTTCTTACTTTCAATCGTTAAACCTGTTAGCTCTATTACACTTTCAACTTTTGACTTTTGATTTTTGATTTTGTGCAATTCAGCGATAAATCCTAAATACTCTCTCACATACATATCATAATACAAAGCATTTAACTCCGGCAGGTAACCAATCTTCTTTTTTGTTTCTAGTGGTTGATCAGCCACATTCATTCCACAGACAAAAGCTTCACCACTTGTTTTTTCAAGATAGCCGGTAATAATTTTCATGGTGGTGGATTTTCCTGCACCATTCGGTCCAAGAAAACCAACGATCTCACCTTTGCCAACTTTAAAAGAAATATCGTTTACAGCTTTTTGCTCACCATAAACTTTGAGGAGGTTTTTCACTTCTATTGACATAGTGCGAAGTTAATGAGCTGATTTGATAATATGCTAGTGAGATAATGTGCCAATTTATTAATTGAAACTTTAATCTTCTTTTGGCACATCGGCTAATTGTCACATCATTTCACTGCAACTGCGATTTTCGAATCAGCCGTACCATAATATAAAAACCATTTTCCTTTGTAATTAACCAATCCTTCTACAAAACATACCTGGTTTACCTGTCCCGAAATTTCAAATGGTTTATCTGGTTTCATGAAATAAGTGTCCATTCTATTAATAACATGATATGGATTTTGTTTGTCGAGCAAAACCTGTGAAACTGTGTAGGTCCCTTCAGCCAACGAGCTATCACCCTTCGTTCTCACATTGCGACTGTTATATATTAAAACAATACCGCTATCTGTTAACATTGCTGGTGGTCCAGGCTCAACGAGGTCGCTATCAAATTTCCTTTTTCGCGGACCAAACACTTTTACAAATTGT
>DASYQG010000661.1:0-4708 GCA_036005825.1 Chitinophagaceae bacterium
AAGTTTCTGGTCAGCTACATTCCAAATCTTTATTGTTTTATCATCGCTTGTGCTTGCCAGCAATTTGCCATCATGGCTAAATGCAATATCCACTACGGTTTCTTCATGTTCCTTATTATCCCAAACCAATTTGCCATTCTCAACATTCCATAGTTTGATCGTAAAGTCGAAACTTGATGAAGCTAGTTTTGTTCCATCAGGATCAAACTTCACGGACCATACAATACGTTTGTGTCCTTGTAACTTATGTAAAAGATTACCGGTTTCTACATCCCAGATATTAACCAATCCATCGTTTCCGCCACTCGCGATTTTCTTACCATTATTACTGAAAGCCACAGTCCATACGGTACCACTATGACCTTTGAATTCTTTGATTAATGATACATCCGTTATTCTCCATAGCCTCACCGTGGAATCATAGCCACCTGTAACAACATAATTTCCGTCGTTACTCAGATCCATATAAGCTATTCCGGAGTTTTGTTTTATTTCTTTTACTATTTCACCTGATGCTCTATTCCATATCTTAATTGTGCTATCAACACTACTTGTAACCATCAATGAATCTCCCGGGCTAAATCGAACCGATGTCACAATATCTCTGTGTTTGTCAAAGATTTTTTCAAGTTTGGCAATACCATTATCTACTCTCTCTGATTTATACAATAATTGATAATAAGCAAGAACGCCAATAATTGCCAATAAAGGCAACAGGATAATAAATAATTTCCTTCTCCTTTTTTTCTTAACGACAACTATCATTGTTGAAAATTTATTCGTTATTGAAAAAGCAAATGTCAGTCCATACCTCACAAAGCGTCCCGTAACATCTTCATATAAGCCAATCCCTTTTCCCTTGCGAAATTAATATTACGAACAGGTATACTTTCCGGGCTTTTATAATTTTCTAACGCTTTATCGATGCTTTCTTCCCGTAACAAATGAAGCATAGGATAGATTGACCTGTTAGTATAATTAGCCGGATCATTCTCATCCGAATTGGCAAAAAAATATAAAGGATGAAAACTTGCTACTTGGTAAACTCCTTCGTAGCCATTTCTTTTCAATCGGTCTTCAGCAACAGACAGCAGATCAAGATAATCATCAAACTTTTGAAAGGCATTTGGGAATATAAGAAAACTTGTCTCGATAGTTGCATCATTATCCAGCCTTTTCATTTCTAATAAAAATGAATCAACACATACATCCATCTCATTGCTTTCTTCGACTCTATAATAAATGGTTTGTTGTTTTACGGCATTGGCCGCAAACGGGCAAAAGTTACAGCCGATAACCACATCAATGATCCATTTTTTTGTCCTTTCTATTATTTGTTCAGTGGTCATTATTGAAATTGAGTAAAGAATTTTGTTATAATCGCTCCACTGCTCTCAAATAATCATATTGCAGATCTTCATGAAGATCTTTAAGTGTTTTCTGAATATTTTTGAGTTGGTTTTGATAAATGTTGAACAAAACAGGATTTTTATCTATTGAAGTATGCAGTGCCTTCATTGATTCACAAAAATAGATAAGCAGTTCAACTTCTACGATGGCAAGGCCGCTATAACGGATATATTTCTTAGCTATACGAAGTATCTTTCTTACCGTCTTCTTTACAAAATAAATATTGCTTTTATTAATATCGGCAAACTGCAAATCCATTTCTTCTTTCACTGATCTTATATAAGCCGTAGTATCATGAGCTTCAAAAAGCAAATACGTAAGTAATTCCTTATTCTCCTTTTTAAATCTTGCCAGCCGAAGGCAAAGATCAACAAGTGCAGGAGCTGGTGTATTCACCATCTCTTGTTTCAATTCATTTATCGTGGATGCTTTCATTTTTATTTTAAAAAAGCTTGTTACAAAAAAAATTGAGAACAAGATTATTAAATTGTTCTCAATAAAAATTATTTCCAGGCAAAAATGCTGATCAAAGCAAACTCCCGGGTGTATCATCAACAAAGGTCCACAAACCCTTTATCGCCGATTATTTGTAAAGCAAAATAGAACTGAGTTCTATCTCCCGATTACCATCTTTTATTATCGGTCTTTTTTGGTTTTGCAACTGAAACAGACATTGCTCTCCCTTCAACTTCTTTGTTGTTAAGACCAGCGATGGCTTTTTTTGCATCTTCATCAGAATCCATTTCAACAAAACCGAAACCGCGGCTGCGGCCAGTTTCACGGTCACTGATAACTTTGGCAGATGACACTGCGCCAAATTGAGCAAATAATTTGTTCAGGTCTTCATCTGTTGTGTGAAAACTTAAGTTCGAAACGTACATGTTCATAAATCAAAAATTTTTAAATAAAAAAAATAATACCTGTGAAGAAGTTTACAGAAAAAGTAAAAAGAGGACTAACTGTTACTGAGGGGAAAAGTAAAAATTTGAACTGGCCAAATACTAAATGCGGTAAAACTTAAAATCACATGGTGAAGATAGGCTATTAACCCCATAACAGGGCTTTTAAATATACATTCCCTTTTGATGGAAGGAATGCTTTAACGCAACTATCTTCTATTGCAGCATATTAGTTAACAAGCTAAGCTCAATTCTTCCAAATTGCTCCTACGCCGGCATCCCATAATTTTTTGTTGAATGAGGGGATATTTTTATCCAATATTTCTATTCCCCTGCTTTTAAGTGTGACCCATTCTGCATTCAGTTCCTTCATCCTGTCCAAAGACGGTTGGTTAACTCCTGGAATATCACTCTCTGTTTGATTAATAAGAAATAGATAGTTGGCCGTAAACTTTGTGGGGAAATTATCAGCATCATCATACACTTTTGTTTTTCGTTGTATCATATCCTCATCCCATGTCTTCATTTTCTTCACTAATGCAGCGCCTTCAGTTTTTAGAGCAGTATATTTTTCATCGGTCAAAGAAGCAAGCAAAGATTCCAGTTGTAATCTTTTTTCATTCATGCTGTTTACCATTTTATGCATGGTGGTCAGTTCTTTTTCCATTCCGTTCATGATGTTGTCATACTCTTTGTAGGCAGCGGCATCTGTTGGATATAAAGGATTAGCTAATATCACTGCCTCGGTTGAAATTTTTTGATCACCTCCTTTTAATGTAATTGTATACTTACCGGGAATTGCTTTATGACCACGATAACTGCTTTCAATATAGGCATCAGGTACCCCGGGCATAGTTGAATAGCGCATATTCCAGACAAAACGATTTAATCCTTTTGTTGTTGATAATACAGGTTCTGTCGGTGGACCGCCATCATATTTTTTATAAGTACTATCTTTTTTTGAACTGTAAACATGCACAATATTTCCTGCAGCATCTTTTATTTCCATTGTTAATGTGTCTGCTTTTTTTAGTTCAGATAGCTGGTAATAAATGACTACCCCATTTGCTGGATTGACCCCTCGTGAATTATTCAAGCCGGTAAAATCCGGGGTTGATTGATCTAATTCGCTGCCACCATTTATTAAATAGGCAGGTGAAGGATCGAAGATTGAAAATGTAGTGTCTTTTTTATACTGCCGGATCAAACTCAGATCATCCAATATCCAAAATGAACGACCAGATGTAGCAGCAATTAAATTTCCCTGGTGAATTCGAAGGTCCGTAATTGGAGTAACGGGCATATTCAATTGAAATGGCTCCCAATTTTTTCCGCCATTCCATGAAATATAAATACCGGTTTCAGTTCCTGCAAAAAGCAGGTCTTTCCTTTTATCATCTTCTCTTACAACCCTTGTAAATGCACCATTTGGAATTCCATTATTTATTTTCGTCCATGTTTTACCATAGTCATTTGTTTTATACAACCCGGGAGTATGATCATTGAATTTATATTTTGTTGTTGCAATATATGCGGTGGCGTTATCAAAGGGGGATACTTCTATCGCATTTATTAAACATTCCTGTAACCCGGCAGGTGTTATATTTTGCCAATGTGCACCATTATCTTTTGTTACATAGACATAACCATCATCACTGCCAGTATAGATCACACCTTTTTCATGAGGTGATTCAATAATATAGGCAAGTGTTCCATAATTTTCTGCACCTACCGCTTCATTAGTATAAGGAATTCCGGGCTTTCCTTGTTTTTCTTTTTCATTTCTTGTAAGATCAGGTGATGCTTCTGTCCATGTTTTACCCATATCTATCGTACGTAATAAATATTGTGAACCGTGATAAAAAACATTGGGTTCATGTTTACTCCATATTATAGGCGCATTCCAATTGAAACGATACTTCATGTCTTTTGCATCACGTGTTAAATACTGGATCGGTGCAGCCATAATATTTGTACTCGCTTTTGCTTTTGTATTCAATACTTCAATAGTGCCCTGGTAACTTCCACCTAAAACAAATTGCGGATCATCAGGATCAAATGCAAGAAAAGCACTTTCTCCTCCGGCAGAATAAGTCCAGCTTGTATTTGTAATACCTCCGCCGCCCGGCTCTCTGCTTGCTATCTTCACTGAGCTATTGTCCTGTTGCCCACCATAAATATTATAAGGAAACTGGTTGTCTACATTGATACGATAGAATTGGGCAGTAGGCTGATTGTTTTGACTGCTCCATGTTTTTCCCTGGTTAAAAGTTATTGCTGAACCTCCGTCATCAGAAATGATCATATTATTTGAATTCGTTGGGTTGATCCAGAGATTATGATAATCCCCATGAGTACTGGAAATATCTTCCCATGTTTTTCCTCCATCAATAGAGCGA
>DASYQG010000662.1:0-1852 GCA_036005825.1 Chitinophagaceae bacterium
TCGGAAAGCCATTAACAAAAACAATTGCAACTAATTCTGATCTGCAAGAAGTAGTAGTAACAGGAGCTCTTACAAAAAGCGCTGTATCAAAAACAGGCGAAATAAAGGAAGTAATTGTAGCAGGAAAGCCATCGAAAGTGGCAACTACTGTAAATAGTAGTGTCGGAACCAACATAAAAAATCCTATTGTGAATGTCGTTTCTGAAGCAAACGCTACAGGCACAACTAATATCGACTCTAATCCGATTGACAATGGAGAGCTGGATATCAAGATCACTATAACAAAGGGAACAACACCCGAACAGCTGGAGAAACTAATTGGTCAGTTAAAAGAAAAAGGATACGAACTCACCTTCACCAATAAGGATTATAACGATGGTATATTGACACAACTCAGTGGTATTATAAAATACAAGGGCAGCAATTCATCTTTCTCTTTGAGTGACTTTGACCAGGCAATTATTAAGGTGTACCGTGAAGGTGATAATGTAGAATTCAGAATATATACCGGCAAAAACAAAGTAGCTCTCTAAAAAAGAACTCAATTGATGAAAACATGTTACAGATAAAAAGCAGCGGTATCAGCCAGGTGCTTTTTGCATAACCGGATTCTCAAAAAGTTTAAGAAATAAAAAATGAAAAAAATTTTACCAACGTTGGTAATGATCCTGGCATTGTTGTCGGTAACCACGGCACAGGCACAACCACAAATGCGCAAAGAAGATAAGATCAGGATCAAAGAAGCAATGATCATTTCAAATAAATTTGGCAACGGGATATGGCAAGGAATAAATGATATTCCATTTGTAATATTGCTAGTGACAGACAGTCTAGAGTTTTTGATCAATCATCCTTATCCGTCTGCAGATTTTAAACTTTCAGAAGAAGATGATATTTTAGAGACGAAGATTTTTTACAGAAAGCAACAATTTTCAAAAGCATTTCTTGCCACATTTCCTGCAGTAAACGGGGTAAACTGTATTGTAGTTGGCACTCCGGAAAACACAGGCAAGAGTTCAACAGACTGGATCGTCACATTATTGCAAGAACACTTTCATCAATATCAATACACGCAAAAAGATTATTATGCAAGTGTTGCAAGCCTGGATCTTTCTGGTGGCGACAAATCAGGCATGTGGCAATTAAATTATCCATTTCCTTACGATAGCCTGCCGGTCATTCACCAGTACGCGAAGTATACAAGTGCCTTATCCAAAACGGTATCGGGAATTAACACTAAAAATTTTAAAAAATTATTCAATGAATTTATTGCTGAAAGAAAAAAGCTCAAACAATTATTAAAGCCTGCAGATTACAGGTATCTTTCATTTCAATTGTGGCAGGAAGGCATTGCCCGTTATACTGAATATAAATTTTTGCAGTTACTCGATGAATATACACCATTTGATGACATTTTTCTTTTAGCAGATTTCATCCCCTTCAAAAAGTTTAAAGAACAATTTCTTGGGTCACATCTTGCATCTGTAAAAGCATTAAAATTGGAAAAAGAGAAAAGAGTATGTTTTTACGACATTGGTCTTGCTGAAGGAATCTTATTGGATAAGCTAAATCCCCAATGGCGTTCGCAATACCTGAATAAAAAATTCTTTCTTGAGAATTATGCGGCAGAGTTTGACATTGCTTACAAATAATACCAGGGATTTCTCTTCGCTGCCCAAATATATTTTCTCATATTCCGCCAGAAAGCCAGCACCAGGTAAATAATAATCGGCGAACCCAATGTTAGAATCGAAGCATATATAAAAAACTGGCGAATTTTGCTGGTTGCAATGCCTAGCCTGTCGCCTATAGCAGTACATACGCCAAAGGCGTTCCATTCGATGAAATTCTT
>DASYQG010000663.1:0-4254 GCA_036005825.1 Chitinophagaceae bacterium
CGTAACAAGCACTACATCGGGGGCGTCAAGTATTTATGTTCCGCTTTTACCAAAACCAAAATTGGTAAGCATAGAACTGGTACAAGGAATATTTCAACAACGAATAGACAATGAAACTTCTCCCGTTATAAATAGGTACACTCTCAGAAATGTTACATTTCCGTTTTTTGCAATTTTAACTTTCGAAACAACCGGCACAAACCCCATGCCTTTACCTGTACAAAAAATTAAAATAGAATTATCAGAAAGCAGCAACTGGTATGTACAGGTTAAAATTGACAATTGATTTTCACTCACCGCAGGTATTATAAATGTCTGTTTCAAAGACATTGGGGAAACAACAACAAATCTTCTTAGTGACATCAAACAATATAAATGAATAAGAGTTTTGTTATCTTGAACGCATGAAAATCATCAAGCGAATATTATTTGTGCTCTTAACAATCATTGTATTGGTTGGGATTTATTTCTGGGCTAAGTTTCTAATAAATAACCAGGAAACAAAAACAATGAATGAAATGGCAAGAAAAGAGGCAAACGGTAAATTCATTCAATTAACCGCCGGTACCACTCATTATGAAGAGGGTGGTGCTGATACAGGAAAAGTGGTGATCCTGGTTCATGGCTTTAGTGTCCCATATTATATTTGGAATGGAACTTATGATAGTCTTGTAAAAGCCGGATTTCATGTAATGCGCTATGATGAATTTGGAAGAGGGTTTTCTGATCGTCCTGATGTTACCTATGATCCTGTGCTATATCGAACTCAGTTATATGATCTGATCATCTCGCTAAAACTAAAGGCTCCTGTGAGCTTAGCTGGTGTTTCATTTGGAGGAGCAGTGGTGTCAGATTTTGTTGTGCATTATCCGCAATTGATCGATAAAATTATTTTGATTGATCCCGTTTATTCTTTCGGTAAAATAGATGACCCTGAAATAATAGCGAATTATAAAATGGCCATTGATCATGAAAAACAGGCGGCAGGACAATTAGATGATTTTAAATATCCGGAACAATTTCCAGGTTGGGTAGATAGATATAAAGTTCAGATGCAATACAAAGGGTTCAGGCATGCACTGATCTCAACAAGAAATAATTATTCAAAAGATTCTATTATCTCAAACTACCAGTTGCTCGGAAGTCTTCAAAAAAAAATATTATTGATATGGGGCAGAGAAGATCAGACAGTTCCGTTTCAATACAGTGATTCATTAAGAAAAATACTCGCGGTTGATTTTTTTCCTGTTGACGATGCCAGGCATTTGCCTTATTTGGAAAAACCGATACAGGTTAATCAAAAAATTATTTCTTTCTTGAATGAATAGTTTCAATCAATGAAATCTTACACTTGGATTGTCCAAAATGAAAGCTGAATAATTAATTCTTTAAAATTTTAAACTCCACTCTTCGGTTTAGCTGCCTGTTCTCAGGGTTATCGCTACCATCAGCATTTGAATTTGGCGCTACCGGCATTGTTTCGCCGTATCCATGTGAAGTGATTCGACCAGGTGCTATACCTTTTGAAAGTATATATTCCATTACTGACCTTGCACGGTTATCACTCAACTTAAAATTATATTCATCAGAACCGTGACTGTCGGTGTGTGCACTCATTTCAATTTCAATGGCAGTATTTTCTTCCAGCAATTTCACCACCCTGTCGAGTTCAACAAATGATTCTGGTCTCAAATCCCATTTATCAAAATCAAAAAATACATTGTTCAATCTTACTACCTGCCCGATCTCAATAGGAACCAGGTACAGATCCTTATGTATTTCTTTATAACCAACTTTTACCAGCGAATCAAGATTCAGATTTTCTGATTGTGCAAAAAATTTGTCAGCAGTTGCTCTTATCAAATAATTTTTATCATAAGGCAATACGATCTTAAACGATCCGTCTATTGCACTCGATATTCCATTTCCTGCTTCTACGCCATCAGGTAAAGTTTCATATATCAGAGAAGCGCATAATGGTTGTTTTGTTTTTGCATTGTAAACATTTCCTGTTACCATTACGATCGGCTTTGGTCTTTCTTTTTCAAGCAGCTTTACTTTTACAATATCAGATTCACCATATCCTCCTTCACTGTTTGTTAAGTACGCATACTCGCCACCGGCATCGAGAGTAAAAAATGCATCCCATTCAGGAGTATTGATAGGACTGCCAAGATTAACAGGATCACTCCATTTTTGCCAGGTTTTATCAAGACGTTTGGTCATCCAAATATCATTATCGCCAAGTCCGCCGGGGCGATCACTGCTGAAGTAAAGTGTTTCTCCATCTGATGCCAGGTAAGGGGTCATCTCATCATATTTCTCAAGGTTGATCTTTTTACCAAGCGATCTTGGTTCAGACCATGTTCCATCCGGTAATAAAAGCGATACATAAATATCATTAAGAGAACTTCCCTTATCAGGCGACATATAAAGCAACAATGTTTTTCCATCATGTCCCATTGTAGCTCCTGATCGTAAGCCCTTGTCATATTTTGAATAATTTCTTATTCGCAATGCTTCCGGCTTGCTCCAATATCCATCTTCCTGTAACCAGCACATGCTTACGCCATTGCCTGCATAATCTCCGTTAACAAAAGCTCCTCTTATTAATATCCTGTTGTTATCAGGTGATATCCAGAAAACAGAATTGTAATAATAAGTGTTAAGAGGATAACCAAGGTGTACAGCTTCGCTCCAGGTGCCGGTACTATCCCGCATGGTAAACCAAATATCCTGTGAATTACGAACGGAATTATAATTTGTATTGTACGGATCATTCTCACGAATAAAAAATAATAGATTGCCATCTGCTGATATGGTTGGCCTTAATTCGGAAAGTGAAGTATTGATAAGAGAACCCATGTTTTCCACCTTGATAATTGTGGATGATGTAATGATATTCTCTTTTTGCTGGATAAGGCGGGCCGTATCACTATGGGTGGTGTCAATGCCTGGTTGCGCAGAGGAGAATTGAAAATATAAACTCAGGATAAGGCAGTAAATGGCCTTTTTCATAGGATGGATTTGCTGCGTAAATTAATAAAACAAACTTGCTTGCCACACTGTAATCTTACTTATGGTTTTTCCGAGTTATTGGTTGATTGTTCAAAATAATACACATAAAAAAGGAGACTGAATTTTCAGTCTCCTTGATTTTCCTATTCATAGTCTGTTTATTGCAATTTTTTTATGCAATTAATAACTTGCTTTGATCTCTACCCTGCGGTTTTTAGAGCGTCCCGCTGAAGTATTATTATCTCCTATTGGCATTGATGAACCGACTCCTTCCACTTCGATACGATCTGCAGTTATGCCTTTGCTCACCAGGTATGTTTTAACAGCAGTGGCACGTCCATCACTTAATTTATTATCCGCATCTTTTTCAACATTATCTGTATGGCCTTCAATTTTAATTTTAAGATCCGGATTATCTTTCATCACCTTTACTATTTTAGTTAAAGAGGCAGTTGTAGTTGATGCCAATTTTGCACTGTTCGAACTGAAATAAATGCTTTGTCCTGCAGCGGCAAGTGCTTTGCTTACTTCCGCCGGCACTTCGGGTGTATCGGGACAGCCATCGTTTTTAGCTACACCTGGAACATCAGGGCATTTATCTACATCATCATTAATGCCATCTTTATCTCTATCTAAGATGGGACAACCATTATTACTAGCAGGTCCTGCCTGGCTTGGACATTTATCTTCTTCATCATTAATACCATCTTTATCAGTATCAGGAATTGGACATCCATTATATTTAGCTAGCCCTGCTTGGTTAGGACATTTATCTTCTTCATCGTTGATACCATCTTTATCGCTATCAGGAATTGGGCATCCATTATATTTAGCCGTTCCTCGCTCATTCGGACATTTATCTACCTCATCATTAATGCCATCGCCATCTGTATCCGGAATTGGGCAACCATTATATCGCTCAAGACCTATAACACTCGGGCATTTATCCAATTTATCGATCACTCCATCTCCATCTGAATCAGCTTCTACTTTTTTACCAAATAATCTCACCTTTAGTCCTGCCTGAATATTTTGATTTTTATATTTCATCTCGTCACTATGAGTGCTGGAATTATCCATATTGCTAATTCCAAAAATATAGCGACCGAAAATTGTCACTCTTCCATGCGGAAATATTTCTAATCCGCCAAAAGCAGAGAAACTCGTTTTTTTAAAATCATCTTCCTGTGCATTATTGGTTTTATCTTCAAAGGAGGAAAACCAGTCTAATTGGGG
>DASYQG010000664.1:0-11823 GCA_036005825.1 Chitinophagaceae bacterium
AACAGGAGCACGGGCCCGGTAAAAAAATTGATAGCTCTTTTTACATTGACCAATGAACTCAATTATAAATAATATAAATAACACAATAGGCGTCGAGGTAAACCTTTTACACATAAACAATAGTTTACAAATGCCTAATCAGAGTTCTACAAAAAAGTAATGGAGGTTATTCACAAATATCAGGTTCGTCTTTCTGTGTAATGACAGAAAAATAATCAAGGGTGATTGGAAAGTAGATAATCAAGGGGGGCGGTGGTATGAAAAGAAAGATGGTGCTAAAGTTCAAAAATCAATTTTCAAAATAAGGCCATTCACAAATCAACAATGAATATAAGATTAGTTTTTCGATATGCACAAAATAACTTTTGTTCTATTGGCAAATAATAAAAAAATTAATTGAAATCAGTCGCCATCATTAACTGATAGCAGAACTTTGATTGAAGCTTCCTTTATAATAAGTAGTATTACGACAAACACCCTTGCGGAAGAAAACTTCATTTTGCAGCAACTCAATGGTGCGCCTGCAAGTTTCATATTCACCCCCATAAGATTCACCGTATACCATGATCTGTGTAAGACGATGTGTATGGATAGCGAGCAAATCTATCAGCTCAGGGTTTTCAAGTTTTCGGTGCAGGTACATAGTAAGACATTCCAAAATGCTTTACAAACACCATGCAAGACTGGATTATCTTTTTTTTAAACCTTTGCTAAAAAATATTCTCGCTGTCACGGAAAATTTTTCTACAAATTTTATTCGTGGCCTCTTGTCAAAACTTTTTTAAGCCCGGCATGTTATTTTCAATGTTATAATTATTGTGTTATGGCATTAATTGAATTCACCAATAAAGGTTTGTATTGCAAGCCAGGAGGTTTTTATATCGATCCCTGGAAACCAGTAGGTAGAGCGATCATTACTCATGCTCACAGTGATCATGCCCGATGGGGAAGCGATCGTTACGTATGTCATACTGCAAGTTTGCCTTTATTAAAACTTCGTTTGGGTGATGTAGCAGTTGATACGGTTGGATGGAATGAAACAATATATATTGATGGAACAAAGATCTCTTTGCACCCCGCGGGACATATTATTGGGTCATCACAGGTAAGAATAGAATATAAAGATGAAGTGTGGGTAGTAAGTGGTGATTACAAAACTGAAGATGATGGTATCAGCGGATCATTTGAACCGGTGAAATGCAATGTGTTCATTTCAGAATCAACATTTGGTTTACCTATTTATAAATGGAAAGATCAACAGGAAATATTTCAAAATATAAGAGAATGGATCAACGACAATAAAGAATCTGGTAAAACATCGGTGTTGATCGCTTATAGTTTAGGCAAGGCACAAAGAGTGATGCAAAGCATTAAAGACATAGGTGTAAAAATATTTCTACACGGTGCAATATGGAATGTACACCAGGCATTATTGCAGGCAGGACATCATTTACCCGATGCAGTGCGGGTGTCACCCGAAACCCCTAAAGAAAATTTTAAAGGCCATATTGTAATCGCTCCGCCAAGTGCCGACGGAACGCCATGGATGAAACGATTCTCACCTTATAGCGTTGGTGTTTGCAGCGGTTGGATGCAGGTAAGAGGAAATGTAAGGAGACGAAATGCAGATGCCGGTTTTGCATTAAGCGATCATGCAGACTGGAACGGATTATTGAGTGCTGTAAAAGCAACCGGCGCAGAAAAAGTTTTTGTCACGCATGGTTTCCAGGCAACATTCAGTCGTTACTTAAATGAAAATGGAATACCCGCGGCCGAAGTAAAAACAGAATATGGAGGTGAAGAAGAAGAGCAGGAAAAACCATCAACCACCTCTGAACAAGATAACGAGATCAATACGGCGAATGAAGAATGAAAGAGTTTGCTACACTAATAACGAAGCTGGGCGCAAGTACCAAAACCAATGAGAAACTGGAAGCTCTCTCCTATTATTTTGCAACTGCAGAGGATGCTGACAAAGTTTGGGTCATTGCTTTATTCAGCGGTCGCCGGCCAAAGCGAATGATCAGTTCAGGATTTTTATCATTGTGGTGTATGGAAGTTGCAGATCTGCCAGCCTGGTTATTCGAAGAATGTTATCACACGGTAGGTGATCTTGCAGAAACGATCGCCTTGTTATTGCCAGAGACAAATACGAATAATACTCCTGATAAAAGTCTTTCTAATTTCGTGGATTCATTTATAAAAATGGAAAAGGCTGCTGAAGAAATAAAAAAAGATTTTATCATAAGCAGCTGGATGCAGATGAACAAAGATGAACGGTTTGTTTTTAATAAACTGCTTACCGGTAATTTTAGAATTGGCGTATCACAAAAAATGATCGTAAATGCCTTGGCAAAAACTGTTCAGCTGGAACCCAGTGTTATTGCTCACCGCATCAGTGGCAACTGGGATCCATCAACGACTTCGTTTAAAGATCTGCTAAGTGAACAAGCTACTAATATTGATTTTTCAAAACCATATCCTTTTTATCTCGCTTATGCCATCGATACGGATGTAAAAGAGCTGGGCGCAGAAAGTGAGTGGCAGGCAGAATGGAAATGGGATGGGATCCGCGGACAGCTCATTAAAAGAAACAATGAAATATTTGTCTGGAGTCGTGGCGAGGAATTAATGACGGATAAATTTCCTGAATACCATTCGCTAAGAAATTTGTTGCCTGAAGGAATAGTATTGGATGGCGAGATCATTCCAAGCATTGATAAAAAACCTTTACCGTTTGCTTTGCTCCAAACACGAATTGGAAGAAAGAATATTACCAAGAAACATTTGCAGGATGCACCGATCGTATTTTTTGCTTATGACATATTAGAACACCAGGGAGAGGATATTCGTGAGTGGCCTTTGGAAAAAAGAAGAAGTTTGTTAGAAGATATAGTTACCAGGTTGGATCATCCTGTTTTGCTTTTATCTCCTGTCATCAATTTTTTTTCATGGGAACAATTAGCTGCCATTCGTGAAAGTTCAAGAGAGATGGGTGCAGAAGGCATCATGTTAAAAAGAAAATCATCAACCTACCAGGTGGGTCGTAAGGTTGGGGATTGGTGGAAATGGAAGGTTGATCCGTTGGTGATCGATGCCGTGATGATCTATGCGCAGAAAGGTCATGGACGAAGAAGTAATTTATATACCGATTACACGTTTGCGGTGAAAGATGGAGATAAGCTGGTAAGTTTTGCAAAAGCTTATTCAGGATTAACCGACAAAGAATTTGCAGAGGTGGATTCATTTGTTAAAAGAAATTCTTTGGAGAAATTTGGACCGGTACGAACTGTAAAACCAGCACTTGTTTTTGAAATTGCATTTGAAGGTATAGCAGCAAGTAATCGTCATAAATCCGGCGTAGCTTTGCGGTTTCCCCGCATCAATCGGTGGAGAAAAGATAAGAAGGCTGATGAGATCAATACACTTGATGATCTTAAAAAGATGCTGGAGACATATGGAAAATGAAGCTGAAAGAAAGTAAAGGCTATAGCATTATAAAAGAGATGATGGCTGCGCAAGACAGGCAGCCTTTTCTTTTCCAGGAAAAAACATGGGAGCATGTCAGTAATGGTGAAAGTGGTTTGGTAAATGCACCAACTGGTTGTGGTAAAACCTACTCTGTTTTTCTCGGGGCTATTATTGATTTTATCAATCATCATCCCGATGATTTTAAAAAAATAAAAAACAGCGGTCTTCAATTATTATGGATCACTCCTCTCCGGGCTTTAGCAACTGATATTGGTCGTGCAATGGAGGAAGTGATCGCTGCACTTGGCATGAATTGGAAAGTCGGGATACGTAATGGTGATACTTCCACTACTGAAAGAGCAAAGCAAAAAAAACAAATGCCGGAAGTGCTGATCATTACACCCGAAAGCCTTCATCTATTGATTGGGCAAAAAGGCTATGCAGAAATTTTTTCTTCTTTAAAAATCATTGCGGTAGATGAATGGCATGAATTGCTGGGAAGCAAGAGAGGGGTACAGGTGGAGTTGGCCATTAGCAGGATCATCGGAGTTCGAGGTTTGAAGTTTGAAGTTCGAAGTTCAGCGACCACCTCAAATCTAAAATCTCAAACCTCAAACATTTCTGTTTGGGGCATATCAGCAACGATCGGAAATCTTGAAGAAGCAAGTGACGTTCTTTTATCTCCACTAAAGAAGCAAGGCGTTATGGTAAAGGCTGAAATGAAAAAACAAATTGAAGTTGAATCCATTTTTCCTGATGAAATAGAAAAATATCCATGGGCTGGTCATCTCGGCATAAAGCTGGTTCATAAAATTCTTCCGATCATTCATGAAAGCAAGACCACACTGATCTTTATCAATACCCGCGGCATGAGTGAAATATGGTACCAGCAAATATTAAATGCATCACCTGATCTTGCCGGCGCCATTGCATTACATCATGGAAGCGTTGAAAGAGAATTGCGTGAATGGGTGGAAGAAAATTTACATACAGGAAAATTAAAAGCTGTTGTTTGTACCGCTTCACTTGATCTTGGTGTTGATTTTCGTCCTGTAGAAACGGTTATCCAGGTTGGCTCACCAAAAGGTGTGGCTCGCTTTTTACAACGTGCCGGTCGCAGCGGTCACCAGCCTGATGCTATAAGTAAGATTTATTTTTTACCGACACATTCTCTTGAACTGATAGAAGCAGCAGCATTGAAATCTGCGATCAAAGAAGAATTAATTGAAAGCCGGGTGCCTATGTTATTATGTTTTGATGTTTTGATGCAATGGCTTTGCACCTTAGCCATTTCAGATGGGTTTATTGCTGATGAAATTTTTGAAGAAATAAGATCGACCTATTGTTTTAGTGAGATCACAGAAGAAGAATGGCAACAAATATTACACAATCTTACTTCAGGTGGCAATGCATTGCAACAATACGATGAATATAAAAAAGTAGAGCTCATTGATGGTGTCTACAGAGTTACATCCAGAAGAATTGCGATGCGTCATCGTTTGCATATTGGCACTATTGTCAGCGAGCCGATGATGAAAGTTCAACTATTGCATGGAGGCTTTATTGGAGTGATCGAAGAATGGTTCATCAGCCGCTTAACACCCGGTGAAGTATTTTCATTAGCCGGAAGAAAACTGGAATATGTTTCATCAAAAGATATGACAGCCTATGTTCGGAAATCAACTGCAAAAAAATCCATTGTACCGAGCTGGCAGGGAGGTCGCATGCCTTTGAGTGCAAATTTGGGAAAGAAGCTGAGGGAAACGTTGAATCAGTCAGGAGTCGGGAGTCAGGAGTCGGGAATGGGTGTATTTGACTCTGAACTCCGAACTCTGGACTCCGAACTCAGTATTTTAAAGCCTCTCTTCGAATTACAACAACAACTTTCTCATTTACCAAAAGCAAATGAATTACTGATCGAACAAATTGAAACAGATGAAGGTCATCATTTATTTGTTTATCCTTTTGAAGGCAGGTTAGTGCATGAAGCGATGGCCGCCATTCTTGCCTATCGAATCAGCCGCATTACACCTATTACATTTTCATTTGCCATGAATGATTATGGTTTTGAACTATTGAGTGATCAACCGATTCCATTGGATGATTCAAATGCTTATGAATTATTTTCTCCTGAAAATTTGTTTGAAGACATACAACGCAGCGTGAACAGCACAGAAATGGCTAAAAGGAAATTCCGTGATATTGCCACCATCGGCGGATTAATTTTTCAAGGCATGCCGGGAGAAAGAAAAAAAGCCCGTCACCTCCAGGCATCTGCATCTTTGTTATTTAATGTTTTTAATGAATACGAACCGCACAATTTGCTGTTGCGACAATCTTATAATGAAGTTTTTGCCCAGCAAATGGAAGAAACAAGATTGCGTGATATGCTGAACCGCATCCAGCGATCAAAGATCATTCTCACTTTCCCCGAACAATATACTCCTTTCTGTTTCCCAATAAAGGTGGATAGTATGCGGGAAGATCTTTCGTCTGAAAAATTAGAAGATAGGGTAAGAAAGATGCAGACTGAGTTAATGAAATGAGTTTTGATCATCAGGCGGCTCCTACGGAGCCCACGTGATATAATTATACTAATTCTATAAACCGGATACTCCTACGGAGCATATGATTTTTGATAAACCAATATCATTAGATCATTCAATAGTTGTTTAAAATAGTGGTGGATTTCACTTAAAAAATACGCCCCCTCGGGACGACCTCTTTATAGAAATATTAAATTCGCTTCGATTGCTCCGAAGGAGCATCCTGAAACATTAAACCTTCTATAATGGCCAATACCATTTTCACAAATCTATTTGCAATTTGTTTTCGCCGTTAAACATCGGCAATATTTAATTCCAAAAGAACACAAAGAAGAGCTTCATAAATATTTCAGCGGATTAGTAAAAAACCGGAATGCAAAAATGCTTGCCGTGAATTGCATGCCTGATCATACACATTTGTTTGTTGGTTTCAAACCTAATGTCCTGATCTCAGATTTTGTGAAAGAGCTGAAAGTAGAAAGCAATGAATTTATAAATGGTAAAAAATGGATAAAAGCAAAATTTAGCTGGCAGGAAGGATATGGTGTTTTCTCTTATTCTCATTCACATATTGACAGTGTAATTAAATATATATTGAACCAGGAAATAAGACATAAAAGGGTAAGTTTTAAACAAGAATATCATGAATTTCTTGACAGGTTCAATATTTCATTTGAAGAAAAATATCTTTTTGAATTCTTCGATTAATAATGAGTATTCTCTCACTTTCCTTCATAATTTATTTTATTTTTGTTTTCCTCTTATGAATGCCCTTGTTGCCTACACTATTAATGAAAATGATTTTGTGTTAAGTCCCGAACGGGTAATGTATTGGGAAAAACAAAAGACACTGATCATCGCCGATCTGCATATTGGTAAAACAGGTCATTTTAGAAAATCAGGAATTCCGGTACCGCAAAATGTTTTTAAAGAAGATCTGCAGCGGTTATTCACTCAAATACTTTTTTTTAAAGCAGAAAAACTGATCATCGCCGGCGATCTTTCGCATAGTAAATCGAATAAAGAAATGGATCTCTTTAAAAAATGGAGAAATGATCTTGATGCTTTAGAAATGATCCTCATAAACGGCAATCATGATATTTTGGAAGAAAAATGGTACCGGGAAATGAAAATTGAAACAAAAGATTGTTTAGATATCGATGAATTTTCTTTTTGCCATGATCCGGCAGATGCTTCAGTAAAAGATAAAACACATTATACTTTCTGCGGTCATCTTCATCCAGGCATTAGCATCCGCGGCCGTGGAAGACAGTTTTTGCAATTCCCCTGTTTTTATTTTGGAAATAATATTGGAATTCTCCCTGCTTTCAGTCGCTTTACCGGTTCAGTAAGTGTAGCTGCACAAAAAGGAGAAAATGTTTTTGCCATTGTTGATAATGGGATCATGCAAGTGCAGTGATCAATGCTTTTTTTTCAGCGTGTTGAAATCTATAAAATAAATAAAACGAAGTGTCAATTCATTGCCATGCCGCAGATCGATTGTCTCTCCAAGGTTTTCAAGATACTTTGTATGCATAGTGCCATCAACATATTCATCGTTACCAAGAAAATTTTTCCAGCCTAGCACAATACGGCTACCGAGACGGAAATCCCAGGTAAAGAAAGCGTCAAGATTAAAAAAGTTCACATTCTCATCCTGGTTGGGAATAAATGCACGGGGGATGTCTTCTCCATTTTCGTCAACATTTGCAAACCGCTTGTAAATTACTTTGCTCCAGTTATGTCTTATTCGCATGGTCAAATTCATTCGCGGCGTAAAGTTGTAAACACCCGAATAAATAGAAGTGATATCAGTAAAGTCTACAAAGCTGATTATTGGCTCGCCATTTAATTCTCTGCCCGCTAAAACAATATAATCTGTTTCTGCTTCACCAGCATTGGATATTTCCATTGATATTTTATTGCTGAAGCGATAGCGAACACCAAGTTCATATTTGTAATAATTATGTTCTTCAGGAATATGAAATACGGAGCCAAGAAGATCATAACTGATAAAAAGTTTTTTCCTGCTGTCGGTGCTTCCTTCCAGTTCTGCATAGCTAAAAGGCGGTCGTTTGGCATAGCGGCCGGGAGTATTCAAAACAAAATAATCATTTTCTCCAAAGGGTAATGAGCCAAGCGTAAAACTGACATCCCAGAAATTTCTGAATATCCAAAAACCAGCGGCACTAAATCTCAGGTAATTATATGCGTAAGGTTTGTAAAGCCAGCCATATTCTGATGTTAGCCTGTAATTATAAGTAAGAAAATTTCCTTTGGGAGTAAATTGATTGTAGCTTATCTGCCCTTTATAAGACACTTCATTTGCAGCAGGTATAATTCCCAGATCATTCGGATCATACTTATCTGATTCAATAAGGTTCTGCAAATAATACTGGATCTTTCCACTTACTTTTCCTATACGCAGGCTTGTGCTGAATCCATCATAACCGGAGGCGCCAAAAATTTTACTGTATCGTGTCGCACCGCGAACATTGAATTTATTTTCCTTATCAAAAAAACTAAAATCAAAAGCAGAAACATTTGCATCGCGGTTAATATACTCTCTGATTACATTAGTATTTGTAAAAGTTACATACGACCTGTTCTTCAACGCCTGGTCAATTACAATAATATTATAATTAGCAAGTGGCTCTGTTACAATACTTGTGTCTTTACCCGTTGTCGCATTTCTAAGAATGGCTCTTTCCTGTTGCCCGATTGCATTAAAAAAACCAAGTCCCAATTTTTTTTCTGTGCGACCGGAGAATTTAATCGCATTATATAAATTAGTTACAGCCGGGTTTTCTATGATCTCAAGATTAGGATTGTTTTGCGCAATGTTTTGAATTGATCTGAATCTTTGCGGCATCTCTCCAACTCTTCGCGAATAAAATAATCCTGCCTTATTGAAAAGCTCAGTGCCTTCAGTGAAGAAAGGCCGGTTCTCTTCAAACTTAATTTCATAAGGAGTAAGATTATTCACTACATTATCAGAAACTACCTGACCAAAATCAGGAATGATGGTAGCATCGAGAGTAAAGCTTTCGCTTATGCCATACTTTACATCCATACCGCCGCTTTTCAGCCATTCTGTTTTTTTACCATTAGGGGTCGGAGAAATATTAACTCCTCCTGACAAATAAGGAGAGAAGCTTAAACGCAATGGAGGCTCAATACTTTTAAGACCAGTAAGATCACCAAACTGGTTTAGAAAACCATTGACATTTGGATCATAAAAATTCCAAAAAGAACTTTCATTATTTCTTCTTGTAAACCGCAGTAATTGAATGCCCCAATCCTGCACATCTTTTTTTGAAAATCGTAATGAGAAATAAGGGATCTTCATTTCAATTGACCATCCATTATCAAGCATTTTTGTTTTGCTTTCCCAAACTGCATCCCATGTTTTATCGCCGAACTCATTAAATTCACCACTGAAGCTCGGAGATAATTTTGCATCTGTTTGCACGTTTGCTGAAGTAACCAGGAACTGAAAACCGTTTTGATTATCATTGTAGGTATCAAAAAAAATAGAGAAGTAATCTACATCTGATTGCTGTTCTTCATCCCTGGCCGTTAATTGCTTTCTTATAAAATGAGGATCGTCATAAAGCATGGCTCCGATGTAAATGGCGTTATTATCGTAAAGAATTCTTACCTCAGTTTTTACTGTTGCTAACTCACCTGCTTTGGGAAAGTTTTGAATAAAATCTGTGGCCACCGGTGCTGTTTGCCAGACTGCATCATCAAGGGTTCCATCAATTTTAGGAGGACGATCTGTTTTAACTGCCGGCATGTTCCTGGTTTGCGAGAAACCATAGAAAAACATTACCAACATTAAGGGTACAAGAAGTAGGCGTTTAATGGCCATGCAGTTAGTTGATTAGCTAACGACAAATATAATTCATAAAATTTTGCCTGCATAAGTAATATTGCTAACCCAAGGCAAAAGCTAACGCATTGACGTTAAACTAATTCATCTTCTTTTTCAAGGTGCTAACCTGCTGATGCAAATTGGTTACAATATTGGCCAATTGATTAATATCCCATCGCTGTTGAGAAACAGCCCGGCTGATGACAACTGATGCCTGCCACAATTCTAATACATCTTCTGAGTTTATGTGATATGGCTGGTAAGAAGGATTGTCGCTAACCAAAGTCAGCTTGTTCTTAGCCTTGTTGTTCTTATCAATTCTTTTGTAAACAATCCCTTCAGATTTTGATACTACTATATATGTAAAATTGCTTTTTACCTCGTCAAGTGTTTCTACTTTTTCTCCAACGATTATTGATCCGCTTGGCGTTGGCAACATTGAATCACCCATAATTTCAAATGCACGGTAATTGCCACCTGATAACATTGGTAAAGTAAATGTGTTCAATTCATCAATATAATCGGGGTCGGCATAGCCATTTAAATAACCGGCTGCCGCTTTCATTGGTACAAATGGAATGTCCGGCCTTCCACCCGCAAGTTTCATCGCCCTTCTTTTTGCCAGGTAATTGCCTTTGTTCTCACTGAGATCTTTTCTTAAAACATCATCCATTGACAATTTGAAAATATCACAAACGATTTCCAATACATCAAGATTAGGTTTTGCTCTTTCTTCTTCATAAGCTCCCAGCAAAGATCTTTTGATACGAAGCTTGTCAGCAAATTCCTGTTGGGTCCATCCGCGGAGTTTGCGGAGATATTTCAGATTTTGATTGGCAATATTCATAAGAAACTAATTGAGTTAGCTGCAAAATACTAAATATTTTGGTTTCACAAAGAACATTTTTAAATAATTCCTTTTGGCAGGCCGGAAAAAACCAAACATTTTTGCTTTAGAATAAGAACCTATGTCAAAAACTAAGAAACCAGCTAAAGCAACGGTAAAAAGACCTGTAGCTAAGAAAAAAGAAAAACCAGTAATCCTGATCACCAATGATGATGGAGTATCGGCACCGGGTATCAGAAACCTCGTTGAAGCCGTAAAAGATCTTGGGAAAATAATTGTGGTGGCGCCCGATAAACCTCAATCGGGAATGGGTCATGCGATTACCATCGGATCTCCGTTGAGATTACATCCTGTAAATTTTTTTGAAGGAATAGAAGCGTACCAGTGCACCGGTACGCCGGTGGATTGTGTAAAGCTGGCAGTTGATAAAGTGCTTCACCGCAAACCTGATCTTTGTTTAAGCGGCATCAATCATGGCGCTAATCATAGTATCAATGTTATTTATTCCGGCACTATGTCTGCTGCAGTAGAAGCAGCTATTGAAAGTATTCCTTCAGTCGGCTTTTCATTGCTTGATTATAGTATTGAAGCAAATTTTGAACCGGCTAAAAAATATGCCCGCATTATCGTTGAAAAATTATTATCGGCTGAGCAGGATAAGCACATGATCCTGAACGTAAATATTCCAATGGCTTCTGATGAAGAGATAAAAGGTATTATGATATGCCGCCAGGCTTATGCAAAATATGAAGAGGATTTTATTGAGCGGCATGATCCGCACGGCCGTAAATATTTTTGGCTTACTGGTGAGTTCGTAAATTTTGATAAAGGAAAGGATACCGATGTTTGGGCTTTGGCAAATAATTATATCAGCGTGGTTCCTGTGCAATTTGATATGACCAATTACGTTCTTAAATCTAAATTTGAAAAAACGTGGCAACATTTATCCTAAAAAGAGATAACCTTAAGCTTGGATTAGTTCTTGGACTTCTTGGACCTGCACTTGGTCTTATCATCGTTTATTTTCTAAAGTTCTCGTCATTTGGATTCATGGATTTCCTTGACTATTTTTTTAATACAAG
>DASYQG010000665.1:0-4654 GCA_036005825.1 Chitinophagaceae bacterium
ATGATATGTTGGCTTCAGGAGATATGTCGTTTCGCCATACACGTATCGATGGCGAGATCGCCCTGGATGACCACTCAACATTCTACATAAAAAAACGTGCTGGATATCTTTACATAAAACTAGATAAGTATGAAAACTCTGATGAAGCTTATTACAAGATCAAGTCAATGTGCGAAGGGATAAAAAGAGTGTTGGGACAATAGACGTAAATGGACCAGAAGACTTCATGCAAAAACGCAAAGGAATCGCAACGGAGCAAAGACCTTGCGACTACTGTATTTAATCTTGCCGGTATATTTTTTGTATCGCTAATTTCAAACAAATTCTAACTTATGCCAAAGCTTTCTACATTCGTAATATCTGTCTTGAATTTTTTAAAACCCGACATCGTAAAACAACATAGATAAATTACTAAATGCAATCGACCCACTTGACATTAACCAATGATTTTGGAACTTTACAGTCCGAACTATGAAAACCTTACTACTATCTATCTTGTTATTGTTAACAGTTATGGTTTACGCCCAGGATTCCCTTCATATAAATAGATCCGCATTTCTATCTGGTCTTATAACTTATGACTTTCCCAGGAGCTATGGTTTTGCAATTGGAACTTCTGTTCCTTTTCATTGTATCGTTAAGGAAAAAGCAAATAAAGATCTTGAACGGCGAAGTTTTGAGAAAGACGAGTTTATATCTGCAGAATTAAGCGGATCTCATGATCCGTTTGCATATACATCGATTATGTTAACTGCGGGTATTGGTATAAGGTATATTAAATCAACAAAACATTTTACAGAATTATCTTTTAAGCAGGGAATACTGCGAACAATTTATGATGGCAAAGTTTATGAAGTGGACCAGGATGGAAATATCAAGGAGCACCTCTTATTTGGACGTACCTATCTTACTACAGGACTTGCTTATTCAGTGAACTGGAGTTTAAATAACAGGACTTCAAATTTATGGTTCATTCAGCTAAAGCCTTCCACGTGGGTGCAGTATCCATACAATAGTTTTCTTAAGCCACATATTTCCTTGCAGGCGGGAGTAAGCTATCGTTTAAAAAAACATAGTTCCTCTCACGCGGACAAAACACAGGTTTAAATTATGAAATATATCTGCTTCAATATTATTACTATATTCTTACTGGTATTATTATTCACCGGGTGCAAAAAAGAATTTACCGGGTTATCAACAAAAGCAGACGAAATATTCTGGGTAACGAACAATGGTGCAGATATGCCTGTGCGGGTAATGGGAAATACTTCTTCAAAAGTTATTATTTTAATTGTTCATGGGGGGCCGGGCGACGGATCTTTTGATTATACCGATTATAAAACAGCCCAGCTAAGAGAAAAATATGGAGTAGCTTTTTGGGATCAGCGTAATGCAGGCAGTGCTTCAGGTAATAATAAAATGGATAAGTTAAACCTGCCGCAAATGATCAATGATCTGGAAGTTGTTGTTAAGGTGTTGAAGTTTCGCTATGAAGAGGCCGATATTTTTCTTTATGCTCATAGCTTTGGCGGCTTATTAGCTGCCGGTTATTTAGTTAAAGATTCGAACCAAAATCAGTTGAAAGGATGGATTGAAATTGATGGAGCTCACAATTATCCTTTGTGTAATACTTCATCCAGGAAAATGCTGATGGATACTGCCGCCTCAGAAATAAATAAAGGCAATTATACATCTCAATGGCAAAATATTTTAAATTACTGCAGTAGTCATGATCCACTTTCATCTTATGAAATAAGTTCACAAACCGAAACCTATGCACACAGTGCAGAATCTTATATGGGAATAAAACGAAACAATTCAATTCTGTCTCTGGCAGAGGATCCTTCGGACCAATTGGTAAATTATTATACCCTGTATCATACCACTTACGGAAATGATTTTTTAGAAAGCCTCGAAGCTGCAGATTATTCCAGCCAATTATATAAAATTAAAGTCCCTTCTCTTTTATTATGGGGTCAATATGATTTTACGGTGCCTCCCGTTGTAGGTATAGATGGGATCACAAATCTTGGATCTTCTTATAAAAAATTGGTTTTATTTCCCCATTCAGGTCATCATCCAATGGAAACAGATACAGATTTGGTTGAGGACGAGATAATCAGCTTTGTTGATACTTTTAAATAGATAGCCAATCTCATTAACTTCAAACAAACTCTCACTCATGCCAAAGCTTTACATGTTATTGATCGGAGCAACTCCGCCAGAACGGAACATAGAACAACATGATGTTTTCTTTGGCATTGGAGAAACGATCAAAGACCTGATCCCTGAAGTAGAAGCATTCTGGCCCGGAAATAATAAATTACATTTCGATGCCTGGCGTGAAGTAACAAGTGTGAACGGTCATCAGGTAGAAATCGTTTTAAAAAGTGAAAGCAAACAAAACAGTCCCTTCAAATTATTCTTTATTAATCTTGGTGGTTATAAACAAAATGAGTTTGAAGAATTTCATTATAAAATAATAATAGCAGCAGCTGATAGAGCGGAAGCGGTAAGCATTTCAAAGCAAACTGCTTTCTTCAAACACACAGGTTTTAAAGGTGCTACTGCGCATATTGATGATAAATTCGGAGTAGATGTTGATGATGTTTATGAAATAACAGATATACTACCAGCGAAAGTAAAAGATAAATGGAGCATATTGGTAAGTCCCGCTAACTCAATTGCTGAAGATAAAATGAACCTGGGTTATTTTAAGCTTTCTATGTTTCAATAATACTTTGCCCCACTATTGATTTATTAATATTATTTTTTTTAATCTTCGGATTGTGCGAACTTTTCTTAAAGCATAAGTGAAAAACTATTGAACAAGATCGATTGCCGACAGATCAAATGCCATTCCTGTCATTTTAACCTTTAAACTTATTTTATGGATCAAGCAACTGTTGTTTTGCCCCGACATGGTAAAAAGATTCTTCTCGTTTTATGTATCCTTTTCGTCGTAACTACAGAGAGTTGCTATCACTACCGGGTTATTAATACACACAATGACCCCGGAACTGAATACAGGGACACAGTGATGCGTTCATATTTTTGGGGGTTGGTAAATAAACCGCAGAATTTCCATGTGCCTAACTGTACCGATACCTGCGCTGCACTGGATGAAGTAGTATTTTCAAAAAAATTCGGCCAATCGTTAATTACAGTCATCACATTGGGCATTGTTTCACCTGTGGAAGTGAAATGGAGATGTCATAAGCCCTGCCAAAGGATAAACGAAGGATTATAATTTTTTCACAGTTAATACTTACTAAATGTCACTGCCGCAAATAAAGCCCACCAATGCGACTGAGTGGATCAATCGCCATGATACTTTTAAACAACCTATCAATAATTTATTTGATCTCATCAACGGCAACACTGGTAATGGCTTCAATGATTATAATGCTATGACGGAAACTATACAGGCATTCCTGGGAAAAGCAATTACAGAAAATAAAACGATCAGGGCACTTGGCGGAGGATGGTCATTCAGTAAAGTAGCAACGGCAGAGTGGATATTAAATACCAAGATGCTGAATATGCTTTTTCCGATCAGGAATATTCAAAGTTTATCACCCAACTATAAAAGAACTCCAAACAATCTTTTATTTGCCCAGTGCGGCAATTCGATACAGGAATTGAACAACTGGTTAAAACAAAACAAAAGATCATTAAAAACTTCCGGCGCGAGCAACGGGCAAACTATTGCCGGATGTTTTTCGACAGGCACACATGGTTCCGCAATAGACACGGGTTCCGTACAGGATTTTATTGTTGGCCTCCACATCATCACCGGGCCAGACAAACATATATGGATAGAAAGAGAATCATATCCTGTTGTGTCGGACGCATTGATTCAAAAGTTTAAAACCAAACTTGTTGCAGATGACGAACTTTTCAATGCTGCTCTTGTAAGTTTCGGAAGCTTTGGTTTTATTCATGGTGTGATGATAGAAACGGATGATATCTATCTACTGGAATGTTACCGCAAAAAAATAACTATCAATGATTCTTTCAGACACATCATGGAAACATTAGATTTTTCCAATGCGAATTTTATCCCCAATGGGAATGAACGTCCTTTCCATTTCCAGGCAGTCATTGATCAGTATAATATTGCCGGCGGTGCCTATGCCACCATCATGTACAAACGTCCTTATAAAGAAAACTATCAGCCCCCAGTTGATGATTTTAATAAAGCAGGCCCTGGCGATGACCTTGCTGCTGTTATTGGTATCATTACTGATATCGTCCCGGCTTTAACACACAAAGTAGTGAGTGCTCTGGTAAAAAGTTCCTATACATTGTATGAAGGAGATCTGGGAACATCTGGAGAAATTTTTAGAAACAATAATATCCGTGGCAAGTTGCTCAGTACCGCTATTGGCCTTCCACTAAACCGTGTAATGGAAGTAAATGAGATGCTCATTGAAATGAATGAAACTCACGGGCCGCTTTCTGGTATATTCTCTTACCGTTATGTAAAGAGATCAGAGGCGACTCTTGCCTTCACCAAATTCGATCCTACATGTATACTTGAACTGGATTGCGCGGAATCAAACACAACAAGGAATTTCTATAATGCAGTATGGGCCGAACTGGAAGCAAAAAATATTCCTCACACTTTTCATTGGGGCAAAATACATAATCT
>DASYQG010000666.1:0-2940 GCA_036005825.1 Chitinophagaceae bacterium
ATGACTCTTTCTTTTATGGCTTTGCTGGTTATTCCCCATTTAAAACTGAGTGACAAAGGTTTATTTGATGGAGATAAGTTCGAATTTGTTTCTTAAGGACATTATTTGTTGTAACCTATACGGCCTGTCATTCCTGACAGACCTTTTTATTTCCAATCGGTTACGGAGCTTTTACAAAATATTGGGAAAAATATTGCGCAAAAGCTGTCACTGATCTTACACTTTGGGCGCAACCTATTATCAGGCAATGCCGATTTATACTAGAATAATTCTGGCACTCCGCTTGAATTATTTCTACCGGAAATGATACTTAAAGTAAAAAATGGTGGTTTATGAAAAGGATACCAATAACAACTGTAGAAACTAACACAAGACTAGCTAAAAGCTTGATCGAAGATCATATAAACAATATGCATCATGCAGAAAAAAGCTTTGGCAGAAATGATAATTTCATTGGCGGTGGTTTATGGGAAAATTTTGAAAGCTTTACCTGGTGTTGTGAATACTCCCCGGTAAAAGGAACTATTGAGATCAGTTATTTAGATCTTAATAACAGCTGTGTTAAACATATTAGCATTCCGGTGGAAACAAATTTTGGAGTGGTTTGTACGAAAGAAAAGGAAAAGAACTATAAGATAACCTGGAGTTATTCGCTTTCATAAGAACAGGATCAATTAAGCTCTTAAAATTGACTCTTTTGGAATTTTCACAAACCTTTTATAACCATTTTGAACTTTAAAGCATCATATAAACAGACAGAAAGGAACAAGCATCTGTGATAATGGCAAGTGACAGGGACAAAAGATGATTGTTACCCCTCAAAGTCACTTGTTATGAAAAAGACTCTACACATTAAAACAACGATCGACGAAGAAGCTTTTTTGGAAGATATGGTTGAAAAATTAGCTTTACGTCATAATGATAAAAAGCGGTCGATCCCAGGCATCAATGATGCACTTGAAACTTCCTCAAATGAAACTTATATGAGCGGTACGGTTGCTATAGAAACCGCACATGAACAGATCAATATGCCTTTTGTAACAAGCTTTTTATTTACTTGTATAAAAGTCACTGATGATACTTATAGCCTGGAATGGGGAATTTCTATGTCTTAAACTTTGATTTTTTAGCTGGGCGAAATTATTCCTCTCTTTTTCACCGGCCTTTTTCCGTCATTCACCGACATCTCTCCCATTATTACCTTCCGGCCATTGTCCATTGTACATTCCCGTCATAGATTTGATAAAATTTACAACTATGACAGAGCTACAAGATTCCCGCGAACAAAGAAGACAGGAGCGTAAAAAAAGAAGGGAAGAAAGAAGACAGCGCTGGGCCAACGGTGCACAGGGTCAGTTTGGTATAATAAGCGGCAGGAATAGTAATATATTGACCGGAGCTTTCATACTCATCATTGGTATTGTTGCTTTAATGAGAGCAACGATCCCCGATTTCCCTGACTGGGTTTTCGATTGGCATACGCTATTGATAGCATTTGGATTATTTATCGGCATACGCCACAATTTTCGCGGTGGCGCATGGCTTATCCTTTTACTTGTCGGCGGTATCTTTCTTTTCAGAGACATTTTTCCTTCGTTTTCCTTCAACCGCATTTGGCCAGTAGTGTTAATAGTGGTAGGCGCATTTATTATTCTTCGTCCACGTCGCAGGTGGAAATGGGATGCCACAAAAAAAACTGAGGGAGCCAGTGATTCTTTTTTTAGCGAGGACATCGATTACTCAAAAGAAGATTTTGTTGATAGCACCTCAATTTTTGGCGGTGCAAAAAAGATCGTCATCTCAAAAAATTTCAAAGGCGGTGACCTGGTAAATATTTTTGGTGGAACTGAATTGGATCTTTCACAAGCCGATTTTACAGGCGTTGCAGTTATTGAGCTCACAACAATTTTTGGTGGCACAAAACTTCTTGTTCCATCAAACTGGTCTGTAAAATCTGAAGCTGTTACGATCTTTGGTGGTATAGAAGATAAAAGAAGAATGCAGACAATTAATGAGACTACCGACAAAACCTTATTAATAAGAGGCACAGTGATCTTTGGTGGTATTGATATAAAAAGCTTTTAACCATTAACCATAAACCTTACTGTTATGAACTGGTATCTTGCTAAAATTGTTTATCGTATTATTTGCGGCAGTGGCGATCATGCTGCCCAATTTGATGAACAACTCCGGCTGATCTATGCAACCGATAAAGAAGATGCATTTTATAAAGCGCAGCATACAGGGAAAAAAGAAGAAGAAACATTTTATAACTTAAAACAGGAATTAGTGCAATGGCAATTCATCAATGTAAGTGAGCTTTATAAAATTGGTGAAATGATCGATGGCGCAGAACTTTATTCCCGAATTGAAGAAAAGGATGACGGCGATGTTTATACTGATATCATAAATAAGAAAGCACAAGGCATTCTTTATTCCGACACACACCAGCTTTTGCAGTTGGTATAAAAGATCATGGCAACTTCACCACTATCTGTAACAAGATTCAGGATCATTTTCAGCATTTGCTGGCTGATAATATTTGTGGATCATATATTATTGCTGCGCTGGTTTGGATTAAGTTGGTCGGCTGCCCTAATTGATGGTTCAATTAACGATACCTTGCTGGTTCTTGCCTCTTTACTGGTGATCATGATGCTTCATTATTATTTACCGCAAAAAGAAAAGTATTTTCATCTTCTCACCTGGTGCTTTTTGATCACTGTCATTGTTATTTTAATAACAAAAGTTATTTTAAAGAACATTTATGTATCTAATAATGAATACATAGTTTTTTTCAATCGCTCTATATGGGTCCGTAGTAGTCTTGATTTTCTTTTGCTTGGATGTACCATTCTTATCAGCGTCATTTGGTATAACTGGCAGGAACAAACTGAGCAGGAAGCAAGAAAACAGGATGCTGAAAAATTATCGAAAGAA
>DASYQG010000667.1:0-8039 GCA_036005825.1 Chitinophagaceae bacterium
CAATTTGAGTAAATGGAAAACTAAGGCTATCACTCACTTTCACATGATCGATGGTAGTGGTAAGAGCAAGGTTTTGAAATGTTCCTTTACCATTAATATTCACATTTTGAAACTCGAATTGCTTATAGGCAAAAGCAGGAACATAAGTAATCAGTTCCAGTTGATTTTGTCTTGTATCCAGTCGCCCGGATATTTCTGCGTTATTAAATCCCTGGAAAGTTGTATCAAAAAGATTCAGCAGGTCCGAAACATAATTCGTTTTTATATTGAAAGTAAATGCCTGGTCAGTAATTCTTCTTGGTTCTTTAATATAAGCCGGGTAATATTTATTCAAAAAAAGTTTAAAAGCTTCTGGAAGATCTTTCAACGAAAAATCGCCGGTGATATTTCCTTCCACTTCAGGTGAACGAACTGTCAGGTGCTTTGTTCCACTAATGAATTCTGAATTTATAGCAAAAGAATCAACCGGGATTGATCTGCCATCTTTTGTTATCGTAGCATTGCGGATGCTTGCATTACCAAGGAAGTTGTCAATATCATCACCGGTGAAATCAAAATCAAGCTTACCAGCAAAAGAAAAATTATCTTTTAATATGTGCAGAGCTTTTAAATTCAACGTATCTACCTCAGCCAAAAAATTAAACCGGGGAATTTTGCCACTTAGATCCACAATACCATGAAGAGATGCAACAGCATTGGTATCTTTTATTGAAAAGTCACCATTGATCATTTTTTTGCTAAGTGTTCCTTTTGCTTTTATGTTTTCGTAATGATAATTGTTATAAACAAGGTGATCAATTTTGCCATCCAGGTCTGCAGAAATAGTATTCCAGTTAAATCCCCTGCCTTTTACCTGCCCGGCAAATGAAATAGTTCCTATCCGCGGCTCATTGACAAAAACGCCAAGATTAAAATTTTGCGATTCAATATTTCCTGAATAGAATGGTTCTTTGCCATCGGGCAATTTCATATTCAGGTCACTTTTGATGGTGCCGAGATTAGTGCGAATAGTACCGTATGTAACAAAGTCTTTCACGAAACCTGTAAAGCTTCCATTAAAATCGAGATAAGAAATGCTTTGTAATCGCGGTGTGGTTATCTTCCTGATAGCAGGTAAAAAAGTTGCAGCGTCACTATAAGTGGTGCGAAAACTGTTTGCTTTAAAATCAATGAACGTCTTGTTGATATCGGGAAGGCCGGTCAAACTTACATCCCCATTCAGGTAAGTATTGCTACCTGCCTGTATCGTCATTTCATTTCCAAAAAGATCATCAACCGTGCCTCTCGCAAGACCGCTTATCTTGATTTTTTTATTCCAGGTTTTTGCAGCCGGGGCAAAAAAAGCAATATCATCACTGTCGATCTGGGCCTCATCGAAACGAGCCTGCATTCTTATTTTAGTAATGAAGTCATTCATGTCATTGAAATCTTCAAACTTCATACTAAAGTAATCACGGATAACACTGTTGTTGGTTTTGATCTCTAATTTATCAAACGACATTTCATGCGGAGTGAGTTTTGCATCCGCTACCATTGACTTTACTTCAAACCCGCTTCTTTCTTTTGTACTTATTTCTAAAGAAGTGGTCAACGTGTCTTTATCAAAGATCACATTTTTAAAACTGGCGTTGATGGCAGCAAAATCAATATTTCTTCCGTCAAAAAAATCATTGTAGGTGCCGTCGATCTCTTTTATGTTTTTAAAATCACCGTTATTGATGTTTAATTTGCCAATATGAATAGACCAACTGTCAGGATTCCATTTTAATAATGAGTCGATCTTTTGTTCGTCAACAATTACTTCGTTTTCGTTTACAACTTTTATCGACGTAGGTTTTTTACCTGCATAGTTTTTAATTAAAAAAACGGGGTCAGAAAAATCAAGAGAGTTTATTTCTATCTTTTTACTGTTGAAATTTATTTCGTCAGCATCCAGGTCCATTGAGGTCAAACGAAATTGCATGTCTTCGCCGCGCCATGCATCCTTTTTAAGAAAGATTACATTGTTAAGCTTTACCTTTTTGAAATCAAGTTCAACTCCTTTTTTATTACTGCCTGATGAACCGCCACCTGAAAAATAGTCGACGAGATATTGATAATTCCATACAGAGTCGGTGCGATTCAAATGAATAACAGCATCGCCCAATTCTATATAATGGAGTACGATCTTGTCTTTAAAGAAAAACCAGTCGGTGACACGAACCTGCATTTTACCTGCTGAGAGTAATGTGTCTTTTTGCTGATCTTCGATCATTACTCCTTCAAGATTCATTTTATTAAAGAGCGAAAAGCTTACATGCCTGATACTGATCTTGCTTTTAAGATCTTTCGATAACCTGTTTGTGACTGCAGTGGCTATAATATTTTGCCCCCAATCTGTATTAATGAAGATCGCCCCTGCTATAATTAGGAATAGCAGAGTGATCAGCACCCATTTAAGTATTTTCTTGAAGGTCTTCAGAAGCAGGTCTTTAGAATGTAAAAATAACCAATAGTCACCCGTAAGGCAAATTAAGTACCAAAGGTCAGAAAGAGTCTAAGTAAATGGTGAGAGGTTACTGTTAAATATGAGTATTGTTACTTGTTTTGGGTGCCAACGATGACTTTATTTCTTTTTAAATACTTGCCAATGCTGAAACCTGCAGCTCTATTTTTAATGCCAGCACCATAATCCGCATTGTTCATAGTTGTAAGACTATAGTTATAATGAGCATAAACGAACAAACCGTTTTTTGCCTCATAACCAAATTGAAAGATAGCAGAGGCAAGATAATGACCGTAATCTGCGAAGCTAAATTTCATCGATCTGTCTACCGTAGTATTCATATTGGTATTGAATTTTTCATTACCAAATAGAGCAAAATCTAATGACGGGCCGAAACGAATAAAAAAGTGCCCCGGCTCCAAATTAAAATCATGCTGCAGTAAGAATGCAAGTTCGATCGTATGAAAAGAAGTATTGTTATCAACTGCGGAAGAATCCGGTGGAAAAGTAGGGCTATCAAATTTTACATCGTAACCACGAAGATTATACATGATCGATGGAGCAAAGCTCAAGCGGTTCTCAAACGGAACTTTCATTTGGAAGCCTGCATTAACGCCGATCTTTAATGAGCTTTCCTGTTTTACGTCAGTTATCATGTAGCGTACATCCGTTAACTGGGGGCCAGCAAATACACCGTATTCTACCTGGCTATTTACGGAAAGTGTAACCAATAAGATGATGGTTGAAAACAAAATTTTCATGGTCAGTTTTTTACTGAATTAGATTAATATCGGTTTCAGAAAGGATTTTGCCCGAAAGAAATGGTGACAGGCTGGACTTAAGGGTCGTAAAAATAGAAATTAAATCCGGCCAGTCAAATAGTATCGATAAAAAAGACAAAATATGTTTTAATGGGCTGAATAGCAGTCCAACATCTAATGAGGTCAATACTTTTTTGCTGGGTCTTTTACCTGGTCGCCCGCATTATATTGCTGTGAGTGTCCTTTGGGTATAGATAGATTTTTCCATTCCTCATTCTTTATCATTCTGCCAATGTAAATGATCTGGCCTATATGATAAGGGTAATGTGCCAATTGCCTGTTGATGGCGTCAATGACGCTGAGCGGTTCTTTACGAATGTAAATTATGGTCAACAGATCATTTTCTGTTAAAGATTCCAATGCATCAAGACAACATTGCCAACCCTTGTTCCAAAGATCGATCACTTGTTGTTTGGAATGGTTATGAATTTCAAATTCATCATCACGTTGCCGCCATTCTTTTTCTCCATCTTCCGTTAAAAAATTGGTGAAACGGCTAAGCATATTGCCTGCTAAATGCTGCACAATAATTGCAATGCTGTTTGATTCAGATGTTGGCAAATAATGAAAATCTTTTTCATCGAGTTGTTCAAAAGTTTTTTCACCAAGACCTTTATAATACTTAAGTCTTTTAATAACTGTCGACAGATACTCTTTCCCTAAACTCATTTTTAATTCTTAATTTTTAATTCAAGATTCACCATCCTTCAGCAGAATCATCACCACGATTATCAGCTACTGCTTCAAATTTTTTATTCGATAAAACTTTGATCACTTCGGTTCTTCCAATGCCGCCTCTTTCAACAGTTTTATATCCCATTGCTTCCAATGCTTTTTTAGTCTCAATAGGAAAACCTTTTTCAAGATCAACTTTATCAGGCAACCATTGGTGATGAAATTTTGGTTTCCAAACTGCATCTTCCGTGCTCATGTTGAAATCAATGATGTTGACAATGGTCTGAAAAACGGATGTGCAAATTGTAGTGCCACCCGGCGTACCCACCACTAAGTAAGGCATACCATCTTTTAATACAAGAGTGGGTGTCATTGAGCTCAGCATTCGTTTGCCCGGCATAATGGCATTTGCTTCGCCACCAATAGCGCCGTACATATTCGGAACGCCTGGCTTTACACTGAAATCATCCATTTCGTCATTTAAAATAAATCCGGCTCCGCCAACAACAGTTTTACTTCCGTAGGAATTATTAAGTGTTGTTGTAACTGCCACTGCATTTCCATCTTTATCGATCACACTCAAATGTGTTGTCTCTTCACTTTCAACCGCAGGAATTTCGCCGGGCTTTACCTGATCGCTATTGCTTGCCTTGCCGGGAACAAAATCAGCCATTCTTTCTTTTAAATATTTTTCACTGGTAAGTTTTGAAACCGGCACTTTATAAAAATCTGCATCACCCATGAATTGTGCCCTGTCGGCATAAGCTCTTCTTTCTGCTTCTACCATTAACTGTACTGCTTCGGGTGAGTGAAATCCATAGGAAGCGATAGGTTTGTCTTCTATCATCTTCAACATTTGATGCAACAACACTCCACCACTGCTTGGCATTGGCATTCCAACTATTTTATATCCTTTGTAATCAAAAACGTGCGGTTCTCTTGATGCAGCTTTATAATTTTTCAGATCATCAAGAGTAATGATCCCTTTTCCTCTTTTCATTTCTTCAACGATAAGTTTTGCTGTTTCTCCTTCATAAAAACCTTTTGCTCCATTTTTTTTAATTCGTTTTAAAGTTTCAGCAAGATCTTTTTGAAAAAGTGTATCACCGCCTTTCCAATCAATATTTCTTACGAATGCAGGTGTTTGTGTGCTGTATTTTAGAAATTCATCTTTTAATCCATTAAAAGCCCTTGCATCTTTTTCAGAAATTGCAAATCCTTTTTCTGCAAGATCAATTGCAGGTTGAATTAATTTATCAAATGAAAGCTTTGCATATTTACTTGATTCAAATAAACCGGACACTGTGCCCGGAACGCCAGATGAGAGATGACCATTCTGACTTAATTGTAATTGTGGTTCGCCGGTTGGACTGAGATACATATCACGATGAGCATTGCCGGGTGCTTTTTCTCTGTAATCAATTGCAACTAATTTTCCGTCTTTTAATCTTGCCACCATAAAACCGCCACCGCCAAGATTTCCGGCATTTGGATATACAACAGCAAGTGCTAATTGTGTTGCAATGGCGGCATCAACAGCATTACCACCCATTTTCAAAATTGCTAAGCCAACTTTGCTTGCAAGCGGATGTGCAGAAACAACAGCGCCATTTTCACAAATTATTTTTTTCTGACTATCGTATTTATACTGGTCGACAAGTGTGGTGGTCTTTTTTGTTGTTGAACAGGAAAATTCAAACAAAACGGGAAGAAGAAATAAGAAAAATATTTTTTTCATGTGGATAGCTTTCGTTACACAAGGTAAATAGTTCCGGGTTTTTTATCTTAAAATCTTTATCTTTATTTTACTCACGTTGATATTCTTTGAATGGCCTGTTTATCCGAAAGTCCTGCATCAATTAACCCTAATAACTGTTTATGATGACCAAACTCAAAGTTTCATTCAGAAGTCTTGGATTTTTATTGCTTTGTTTTTTTATTACCATTAATGCAATGGCACAAACGGCTTCATTGCGTGGTTCGGTAAGAGATGCAAATGGGTTACCAATGGCAGGTGCTTCCGTTATTTTGGATGGCACAAAAAAAGGAACTGTAACTGATGCGAGCGGCAATTATGAGTTAAAGGTTTCACCCGGAACTTATACTTTAGTTATAAGTTATGTTGGTGTGATAACTCAGCGCAAACAAGTATCGGTAACTGCCGGATCAAAATCTGAGGATGTTTTTGAAATGCAAAATTCGGGTGATCTCAATAGAGTGATAGTAGTTGGTTCACGTTCCTCCATTTCAAGATCGAGAACACAAACGCCGGTACCGGTTGATGTGATCACGAACCGTGAATTAAATATGACCGGCCAGGTGGAGCCAACGCAAATGATAAATTTTGTTGCTCCATCTTATAACTCAAGCAGGCAGACAGTTGCTGATGGTACCGATCATATCGATCCTGCAACTATTCGTGGGCTTGGCCCGGATCAGACTCTTGTTTTAGTAAATGGAAAAAGAAGATATAATACAGCGTTGTTAAATGTAAATGGAACCATAGGTCGGGGTTCTGTTGGCACCGATCTTAATGCAATTCCTGCTGTGGCAATTGACAGGATAGAGGTTCTTCGTGATGGAGCATCATCTCAATACGGTTCTGATGCGATCGCTGGGGTGATAAATGTTGTATTAAAGAAAAACTATACGGGCACAACATTATATACTCATTTTGGGCAGCAATATGAAGGAGATGGTGCAGTGCAGCAATTTGGTATAAATAAAGGAATGAACTTAGGTAAAAAGGGCGGATACTTTAATATATCAGGTGATATCCGTCATCGTGATGCCACAAATCGTTCTGGTGATTATACAGGTACTGTTTACACAAATGATGTAACTCTTGATGAACAATTAATTGCTCAAAATGGATTTAGCAGGAAAAACAATATGCATATCGGTAATTCCGAAATTAGTAATTATGGCGCCCTGGTAAATATGGGTTATCCTTTTAAAAAAGATCTGCAATTTCTTTTAACAGCAGGATATAATTATCGTGATGGAAAGGCTGCTGGCTTTTATCGTTACCCAAAGCAAACATCGCAAGTCATCACTGAACTTTATCCGAATGGGTTTCTTCCCGAGATCAATTCCATAATCAGGGATAAATATATTACGGCAGGGTTTGAAGGTAAAATTGCCGGTAATTGGAATTGGGATATTAGCGAAGCTATCGGTGGCAACTCATTTCGTTTTGATGTGAGCAATTCTAACAATGCATCACAATATGCATTAAAGGAAACGGCTCCTACAGAGTTTTATGCAGGTAAACTTTTATTTAGTCAATACACAACTAACCTAAATATTTCAAGAGACTTTGGTCCAAATATGGGTTTAAAATCATTCAATCTCGGGGCTGGCGCTGAATATCGCAGCGATAATTATTCAATAGAAGAAGGAGAAGAAGCATCATATCTTAACTATGACCCTTCTTCAGGAAGAGTTGGGGGTGCACAGGTGTTTCCAGGATTTCAACCAGCAAATGCAGTTGATGAGAAAAGAAATGTGTATGGGGGTTATGTTGATATTGAAACCGATATTAATGATAAACTTCTTTTAAATGGTGCAGGTCGCTACGAGCATTATTCTGATTATGGTTCAAGCTTTGCAGGCAAGTTTGCTTTTCGTTACCAGTTATTCAACCAGCTTGCAATTCGTGGTGCAGTTAGTAATGGTTTCAGAGCGCCATCCATGCATCAAAGATATTTTAGTGCGATCAGTACTGTATTCATTCAAACAAATACGGGATTGCAACCATTCCAACAGGGAACATTTCGTAATAATAGTTTGGTGGCGCAGGCATTCGGCATTCCAAGTCTCGATGCTGAAACATCTACTAATTATAGTATTGGTTTAACAAGCAAGCTTGCTAAAAATAAATTAAGCATAACAGTTGATGGCTACCTTATCGATATTGATAACAGGATCGTATTAAGTTCTTCATTTCGCAGGTTCAATGCACCGGAGGCGCCTGCCGTCGATCATATTTTGGACCAGTATCCTGAGTTGGATGACGTGAGTGCAGTGATATTTGTTACTAATGCAATTGATACAAG
>DASYQG010000668.1:0-5929 GCA_036005825.1 Chitinophagaceae bacterium
ATGATAGGGATTGAATCAACTATATTAAGATTAGTGTCAAGCACAAGTAGTTTCGTGGCATCGTCACCCATCAGGTATAATTTCCCATTATAATATTCGATAGAAGAAGCAGAAGGATAATCAAGCTTTTTTACAATAATGTTTTCCATATTTCTTCTTTCTGTGCAAGAAATAACCGCAAAAGCAATAATAAGATACCAATGCAATTTCATTTGTTGATATTGATGCAATGGTTTATAAAATTTTCCAAAATTTTTCAATCAAAAATAAGCCAGCATAAAGTAATATTTTGTCATCAATCGTTGAATTGATATTCATGTTAAAATCTGAATGCGGTCTATACCCTGTCGACGATTCTGTATCATACATATTGTATAAGGCCTCATACATAATGGAACCTCCATGATCTTCAAGGTAGAAATAAGTAGCAACTTCTCTTGTAGACTTGAATAGCGGAGCTTCGATTGTTTGAAGGGGGCCTCTTTTATATGTATAGATCTTACTACTATACTCAAGTGTCCCTATCTCTGCATAAAAGAAATCTCGCCATGAAGAGATCTTGAAAGTTCCAATTGAAGTTCCGGTTTTTACATTTAATATCTGGTAGTTAGGTTTTTGAAATAATGGGTTTTCAGTTGGGATATGATATTGGTTTACGTCGATCGAGAAATAGGAAATAATGTTCTTATAAAAGAATTCGCTTCCTATTTTTTCATCATCTATTAATTTGTATTGATAATAGGCTCCAAAATTTCCTAGTCTATCATTTGTATAAGGATTAAATATTTCTCTGCGAGCTTTGTAATACATGTGGCAAGAATTAATCAAACTTATTTTCCCAACCCGCCTTCTTCATTTTCTCCACTTTTTTTAATACATCTTTATTCAGCGAGTTTTTGAAAGTGGTTACTTTCTTGGAAATAGTTGGATCAAATGCACCAATAATTTCAGCAGCCAGTATACCTGCATTCTTTGCGGCATTCAGAGCAACTGTAGCAACGGGAACTCCATTTGGCATTTGTAAAATAGAAAGAACAGAATCCCATCCATCAATTGAGTTGGATGATTTGATTGGAACCCCAATAACAGGTAATGAGGTAATAGATGCAACCATTCCTGGTAAATGTGCGGCACCGCCAGCTCCGGCAATAATTACTTTCAATCCTCTTTTCTTTGCTTTGGTTGCATAGTCAACCATACGCAATGGTGTACGATGAGCGGATACAACGGTTACTTCATGTGCTATTCCAAATTCTTTAAGCAGATCCGAAGCAGCTTGCATTACAGTTAGATCACTGTCGCTGCCCATAATTATTCCTACTAGTGGACTCATTCGTTTATCGTCTTTAGTTTTTGGTTTATCGTTAAACATCGGCTCTATCTTTGAATTTTAATCCTTTAATGTTTGATGTATTGAGGTACTTCACGAAATTGGCAATTTTCTTTGATACTTTATCAGTGTCTTCATATAATTCATCAAACTCAATTTTATTTAAGTAGTCATCGTCAATAGCTCTGTATAATTGGGATTTTAATTCACCTGACTCGCCTTTAGAAATACTTAAAGAGTTTAGAAATTCAAGCCGGCTATTTCTTTCGAAGCCTTCAGCAATATTGTCCATAATTGAACCGGCGGCAGCTTTTATTTGATCTGCAAAACGATAATCATGATTACGTTTTATTTTCTCGGCAAGTTTGGAGATTTTTTGATAAAGGCTTCTTGCAAGTTGCCAAATTTCTAGATCTTCAAAACGATGAACTGTTGCCATTGTGTGAAATTTACAAGGCTAAATTAACTATAAACGATAAACCCAAAACAATAAACTATTTAATCAGCTCTCCCTTCAATCTCATTAATTCTGTTTCAGCAAGCTTGGTATTATATCGGGCTGCGATCAGCCTGTCATAAGCATCTTCGAGGCTAAGCTGGGCATCTCTTAACTGGATGATGGTAGATGAGCCGAGCCGGAACAATTCGAGTTGTATGTTTACATTTTCTTTTGCCAGCAGAATATTGGTTTCTTCAAGATCAAGCATTTTTTTCTGAAGCTCATACTCTCTATAGAAATTAATGACATTCAGATTTAAAGTAGATCTCTGACTTTCGTAAACAAGTTGTTGATAGCTCAGATCAAGTTTTGCTTGCTTAATGAGACGGTTGGTGTTACGGTAATTTAAGATCGGAATAGTGGCGGAGAGTCCATAATTATATCCCCTGTTACGATTATACAATGGCAGAGCTGTATTTAATGTAACATCGTTATTGGTGCGATTGTAATTATAAGCTGAATTAAAAGATATAAGCGGGAACTGGTCTGCTTTTCTTGATTTTATTGTGAGCTCTGCAAGGTCAATATTTTTTTTCTGGATCTGCAGGGTTGGATTGGTCTGTTCTAAATTATTCTGGATCTGTGCGAGTGTTAAATCATTATTGAAAGGAATAGAGTCACTGACCTCATAATTAGTACCAACTGCAGCATTCATTGTTTGGTTGAGCCTTTCTTTTAATTCTTCAATCAAAGTGAGCTGTCGATATCGTGCAGCAACTTGTGCATTCAGGTCCACTTTACTCTGCAATACATCTGGTTTGTTACCGACGCCTATTTCAAGCCGGCGCTGAGTAAGATCAACACGGGTTTGATTAATGCTCATTTGTTCTTCAATTGCTTTCAATTGTTGCTTCTGCCGAACAATTATATAATATGAATTGATGATCTGGGCTACGGTGTTTACAACCTGATCCTTTATACCTAACTCACCAAGGCGAACAATTTCCTGGGCCTGGTTGCGGGTTACAAACATTTTACCGCCATCAAACAGCAACCAGCTTAAAGTGACTGAGCCTGCCAGGTTATCAGTTTTTACATCTCCTTCTCTTTTAGTGCCGTTGGTAAATTCCTGGTTCTGGTGGTTATTATTCCAAACGTTGCCGACGGAAGCATTCAATCTCGGAGCAAACAACCAATTGCGGTATGAATAATCCAACGCCGCTATTGCTGAATCATTTCTCGATAGCTGAATATCGTAGTTATTCTTAAGCGCCAGGGCAATGGCATCTTCGAGTGTCAATACTCTTTGGGCATATAACGAAAATGCTCCTAAAGTAAAAGCTGAGTATAGAACAGAACGTACAAGTGTGCGACGCAACATAAGTTTAATACCTGCCTGCCGGCAGGCAGGGAATTCCTTTTTTAGTTTAAAATTAAATTTATTCATGTGCTTCCTTCAAATCTGCAACTGCCAGCTCGGTGTCAAGATTGCTTGCTTTCTTTTTTGAAGAAAGGAATGAGTACAATGCCGGCACTACATATAAAGTGAGCACAAGAGCAAAGAGCATTCCGCCAACAATAACAATACCAAGTGGCACACGGCTTTTACCTGCGGAACCGAATGCCAACGCAATTGGCAATGCTCCCAATGTAGTGGCAAGTGTTGTCATAAGGATCGGACGCAAACGGGCGACGGATGCATCAACAGCAGCGGGAATTTTCTTTTCGCCTCTTCTTCTTTTTTGATTGGCGAATTCAACGATCAAAATTCCATTCTTCGTTACAAGACCAATAAGCATGATGATACCGATCTGTGAAAAGATATTGATCGTTTGTCCGAATAAATACAGGCTAAGAACTGCACCGGCCAATGCTAATGGTACAGTGATCATGATTATAAATGGATCGACGAAACTTTCAAACTGCGCAGCAAGTACTAAAAAGATAAGCACCAATGCCAGTATGAATGCAAATGAAGTGTTAGAAGAACTTTCTTTGAAATCTCTTGATGCGCCCGCTAATGAAGTCTCGAATGATTCATCCAACACCTTATCGGCAATTTTTTCCATTTCAGCAATTCCGTCACCGATCGTTTTGCCGGGAGCAAGTGCTGCCTGTACAGTGGCGCTCTTGAAACGATTGAAATGAAGAATACTTGGAGGGTTTGCCATTTCTTCCATCTTCACCACATTATCAAGTTGTATCAATTCACCACGGTTATTTCTTACAAAAAATCCTTTGAGATCTAATGGATCGTCACGATCTCTTCTGTCAACCTGTGCGATTACCTGGTATTGTTTTCCATTCATGATAAAATATCCAAAGCGACGCCCACTTAATGCTAATTGAAGAGTAGTAGAAATATCCTGCACCGAAACACCAAGCTCATTTGCTTTTAGCCTGTCAATTGTTATTTGTAACTCCGGTTGATTAAATTTCAGGTTCACATCTGTATTCAAAAAAGTTGGGTTCTTGCGGACTTCTTCCATGAACACCGGGATCTTTTCTTTTAGTTTATCAAAATTCAGGTTTTGAAGTACGAACTGCACAGGGTTGGCGCCTCGACCACCAAGCCCAACAGAAATAGTCTGTTCCTGCGTAGCAAAAACCCGGAGGTTATTATAACGACGGAACATGCGACTCATTTGTTGCGCAATTTCATCCTGCGATCTTTTTCTTTCAGATGCATTTACTAAACCCATACTTACAAATGCGGCATTGCTTCCTCCACTACCACTAAAGCCCGGAGCAAATGTGAGCCCCACATTTTTTTCAGGAATTGAATCAAGCAGTTGCTGTGTTATTTCGTAAGAAACTTTGTCAGTAAAATCAAAGTCAGCACCTTCAGGGCCAGTAATGCTTGTACGAACACGGTTACGATCTTCCATTGGTGCTAGTTCAGATGGCAACTGTTTACCGATAAGTAAAATGATAGCAATACAACCACCAAGCACTGACACTAGCCCCACCAAACGAATACGCATAAAACCTTGCAAGGATGATCTGTATAAATTTTCAAGACCAGTAAAGAATGGTTCTGTCTTTCTGTAAAACCAGGAATGTTTATGCGGATTCTTTTTTGCCATGTAAATGTTCAATACCGGCGTAAGTGATAAAGAAACAAATGCTGAAATAAGAACGGCGCCAGCCAGCACAATTCCAAACTCGCGGAACAATCTTCCTACAAATCCTTCTAAGAAAATGATAGGAAGAAAAACGATTGCAAGAGTTATTGATGTAGCAATTACTGCGAAATAAATTTCTTTTGATCCTTCAAGAGCAGCTTTATGTTTATTCATGCCCTGCTCCATTTTCTTAAAAATATTTTCCGTTACAACGATTCCATCATCCACCACAAGGCCGGTAGCAAGAACGATAGCAAGCAGCGTAAGTACATTGATGGAAAAACCCATCAGGTACATTATAAAGAATGCGCCGATCAGTGAAACAGGAATATCGATCAACGGACGAAGAGCCAATGTCCATTCGCGGAAGAAGAGAAAGATGATAATAACGACTAACAGAATTGCTATCACAAGAGTCTCTTTTACTTCTTTGATTGCATTGCGAACAAAAGTTGTACGATCATAGCCAACCTCGAAAATAATATCGGGGGGCATGTCTTTTTTTATCTCTTTAATCCTTTTATAAACTTCATCAGCGATCTCGATCTGGTTGGCACCTGGTTGTGCCACTACACCAAGATTTACAGAAGGCACATTATTTTTTCTTGAAACTGATTCGTCATTATCCGGACCTAATTCTGCGTAGCCGACATCTTTATACCGGACAACGCCATTATTATCTTCACGAAGAATAAGATCATTAAAATCTGTTTCGGTAGTTAGCTTACCAAATGTTTTTACAATAAGCTGTGTTGTGTTGCCACGGATCTTTCCTCCGGGCAATTCTATATTTTCCCGGTCCAATGCTAGCCGAATATCGTTTATGGTAAGTTTATAGGCGGATAGTTTTGAAGGATCGATCCAAAGACGCATGGAGTATCTTTTTCCAAATACACTCACACCACTTACTCCTGAAATAGTTTGCAATCTTTCCTGCACCACATTCTCGGCGTAGTCGGTTAGTTCAAGTAACCCTTTGCTTTGGCTTTGTATCTGTAAAAAAAGAATGGGATCAGAATCGGAGTCGGCTTTGCT
>DASYQG010000669.1:0-7193 GCA_036005825.1 Chitinophagaceae bacterium
TCCTTTTATACTGCTGGTGCCTCGGCCTGGGTTTTTGGTTTTAGCCATGAATTAAACAGTGTATAAAAAATAGCAAGGATTATTGCACCCTTAAACATTCCTGTAAAGCCCCATGCTACCATGCCACCAACAACCCCAAGAAAGAGAACCAATATCGGCAGCTTACCGCTTTTTGCAATGAGGACCGGCTTTAAAATATTGTCAATACCCATCAACACTACCAAACCATAAATGCCCATAAAGATTGCCATTCCTGTTTCACCCTGTGTTGCTAACCAAATGACTACCGGTAGCACAACGAGCAATGGACCAACCTGGATAACCACCAAAAAAAATGTAATTGCAGCAAGACCAGCTGCTATTGAAATACCTGCAATGCTAAACCCGATCCATGCAGCGATAGCTGCAATGAATGCTGTTCCCATTACACCAATAGCAACACCTTTCACAGCTCTGCCGGAAGCATCAACTAATGCAGGGCCATCATGTTCTCCTACCAATCTTTTCATTATTGCATAAATAGGATTCAAAGCCTTAGTGCCACTTGTCAGGATGATTGCAGAAATTATAATACCTACAATGAATTCCAGGCCGGAACCAATTACTCCCAATCCCCCGGTAAGAATGCGTCCTAGTACCGCTTTTATTTGTGGCTCATATAAACCAATAGAAGCAGGATCATTTTGTATCTTTTGCCATGCAGTTGAAATTTTATCTCCTACAACCGGTAAGCCAGCGATCCAATCTGGTAAAGCCGGTAACCCTTTTTCTTTTGCATCGGTCACATATTTTATTGATTGCTGGGCATAGTTAGCCAGTTCATTAATTAAATAGATATATGGCAGTGCAACAATAGCTACCAGCAGAAGACCGTAAATAAAAGCAGCCAATTTTCGCCTGCCCCCCAATGCTCTTACAAGTTTTTCAAAAAGTGGATGGATGGCTACAGCAAGAATAATAGCATACGTAAAGACGCCTAAAAAGACACTTAGCACAGTGTATAAAGTAGAAAGCAATATCAGCAATAGCAATACGACCAAAGCGGTTTCTACTGAATTACGTCTTTGATCAGTGTTAAATGAGTTCATGGTGAGATGGTTTAATTATAAAAATCATTTTATTTCGATCCTACTATCATTGTGTTTCCTTTTCCTCGATTGAGTGAATGGATGAAGAAAATTTGCCAACCAGCATTGCGATAATGATGGCCACATAAAGTTGTCCTGAAATGCCAACGAGGATTGAAAAAGTTTTTGCAAATGGTGTTTTGGGTACAATATCGCCATAACCAACGGTACCCATTGTGATAAATCCATAATAAAGCTGATCGTAAAAATTATTAAAGATCGTTCCGGTTTCATTTACCGGGAAACTGAAAGAGCCGGGCTGATGAACATCGATCCTTGCAATAGCTAAAGAAAAAACAAACCCAAGCAATAAGAAACCACTTATTGCCTGGATGATCACGTTCACAGTTACTTTTTTTGATCTTGCCACCTGTGCCAGTAATCGCAAAACGGTGAAAACAAGAAAGAGTCCGATAAGGGTATCAGATATTTCATTGAAAAAACCAATATGAGAAAAGAAGCCAATATTCAAAATTATGATAATGACAACAATCGTAATATTTGAGAAAAAATGAAAACGTTTTTCGAGACAAAAAACTATGCAGATAAGAATAATACTGATCAGTAGAATATAAGTGACTTCATACCATGATTCCGGCAGAAGGGTAACACCAAAAATAGTAAAGCTCAGAAAAAAAAGAAGCAATGTATTAGCTGCAAAAATTTTTTTTGCAGCTCTACTCAGGCTTTGGATGTCCATGCTGAAAGTTAATGTTTTTTTATATAAATGGACATGATGCCAGATGCTGTCAAAATCAATCAGGTAAAGTGGTTTTTGTTGTACATTAGTGACAATTAAATCTTAGGCAAATGAAAACCGCTGTTCGCAATATTCTTATTCTATTACTTATTGCAGGTACGCTGGCGATCATTTACTGGCTTATCATTAATTATTATGATGATAAGAACCGTACCGATGATGCTCAAGTGGACGGCGATATTGTTCCTGTACTTGCCCGTACCGATGGATTTGTAGATTCGGTTTTCGTGGAGGATGACCAGGTTGTACATGCAGGAGACATATTACTTCAATTAGATACTACTGATCTTTATCTAAAACTAAGACAGGCTTTAAATGCATATAATGTTTCCAGAACTAATCTGAAGAGATCAGAGATCGGAATAAAGGCAGCAGAGATCGAAAAAAAAATGGCTACACAGAGCATCGATATTCAGAAAGCTTCACTCAATGCATCTGAAACTAATTACAAACGAAATAAGCTTCTGATGGAGAAAGGAGTCGTATCGGTCCAAGTATATGAATTTACAGAAGAGAGCTTTATAAAAAACACGATCAATCTTCAAAACGCTTATGATAAAGAAAGATCTGCGGTCGTAAACCTGGAAGATGCAAAAAAACAGGTGGACCTGGCCCATCAAAACATCGCTACGCAAGCTACCCAGATCGATATCATTCGCCAGGATTTAAAATATGCAACTGTAAGAGCACCGGTAAACGGGATAATTTCTAAAAGAAAAATTCAGATGGGGCAAATGGTGCGAACCGGTACCCAACTTTTTTCTGTGGTACAATCCCAGGACATGTGGGTGACCGCAAATTTCAAAGAGACACAGCTGGGGTCATTTCCTATTGGTAAAAAAGTAAAGATGACGGCAGATGCATATCCAAAAGAAACTTTTACCGGAATTGTAGAAACTATTGGTGGTGCAACAGGTTCAAAATTCGCATTACTGCCACCGGATAATGCTACAGGTAACTATGTAAAAGTTATTCAACGAATACCAGTAAGGATCCGATTTGAAGATTCCGCCCGGGCCCGGCAATTATTGAGACCGGGATTTAGTATTGTGGTAACTCAATAATTCACAAGTATGCCACTGGTAACAGACAAATTCTGGATTCGGTTTTATTTTTTCGTTGTGCTGCTCATGTGTTCTTTCAATTACTTTGGGCAAAGTCTTTCTTTCGCCTATGTGCAAGGTTATTTTGGTGTAAGTTTCCAGGATGCTAACTGGTTATTAAGAGGATTTCACGCGGGTACCATTATTACCGGGATCGCAGGACTTGTATTCATAAAATGGCTGGGAAACAGGTGGCTTTTTATTGGAGCTGCATTGTTTTTCCTTATTGCAACGATCGTATCATTTAAGGCTACTGATTTTACAACCTTACTTACCTCAAGGATCGCTGCGGGAATTGCTAATGGGTTCATGATTGCAGTAGCTACTCAACTTTACCTGGCTACCTATGCCGGGAAAGAAAAAACGATCGGTGCCTTGTTCACTGTTGCAGCTAACATCGCAGGATTAAGTGTTAGCTTGATCGCTAATGCTGCATTCACTGAGGATTTTGGATGGCAGTTTACCTATTACCTGAGTTTACCTGTATTACTCTTTGTTATTATAGCGGCTTTCTTTTTTGTTCCTGTTACTGAAAAAAATGAAGAGATAGAAGAAGATTGGATCAGCCTGTTCCCTTTTTCGATATTGATCATTTCAATACTCTTTGCATTCATGTACAGGCAGCAGTATCAGGGCATCAGTCATCCAAAGATCCTGGTATCGCTGATCATCATCGTGATCTCAGGAGCAGCATTATTGATCCGCGGGGCCATACATAAAAAACCTCTATTTGATACGCGGTTATTACAATACCCGACTTTTTCCGTTACGCTAATTATTTCTTTTCTAACAGGGGTTTTATTTGTTTTTACACTAACGATGCTCGCCAAAATGCTTGGAGGTATTTTACAAATGCCGATGAAAGATATTTTTCATTTTGTCAATTTCCTGGCTCTTGTAATTTTTATTTCAGTTGTCGTCAGTTTTATCATGATCGTAAAGAAAGTCAGTGCATATTGGATAATGATCACCGGGCTTGGATGCATTGCATTTGCTGCTTATTCTTTTTCATTGCTGAATACAGAGTTTAGCTTTAATAATATAGTTACTCCTTCGCTTATTGGAATGATGGGAGCCGGTATGCTTGCACTTTCGGTAATAATTATTGCCATAAAATCAGTACCGCCACAGCAGATCGGTAAGGTTGCTAATTTCAGGTCAGTTGCATTTCTGATGGGCATTGCGATCACAGCAGTTGATAGCGGCCGGATGGTAGATTGGGGAAGAGTGAGAAATTTTAATTCCATGCTTCGTTATACCGATCCTTCAAACCCTTTTTTCCAGGAAAGATTTAATGCATTGCAATCATTTTATTCAAGTAAAGGTTATGATGCTGATGCAGCATACCAGGCGGCGGTGAATGGAACAACAGGAATGATAAAATTGCAGGCTTTTTTTAAAAGCATGAGCCAGTTGTATCAGACTGCAGTGGTTGTTTGCCTCGTATTGATGATTGTAATTTTTATTTTATGGGTATTGCAGAACTATCGGATGCTAATTGATTTTTTTACATTCAAAAATAAAACGAATGAAAATGCAAAAGCTGTATCACCAAAAACTTAACTCCTTTTTGGTGATATTATTTTTATCCGGAATTCCGGCAATGCATGCGCAGAAAACTTTTTCGGCGGAGCAATGTGTGCAATACGCTTTTACGCATAATCCATTGTTGCAGGCAACATCAACTGATACTTCTATCAGTGACCTTGATATAAAAAGAGTGACAGGGCTCTATAACCCCAGGGTAAATTTCGGAGCTGCATTTCAATATTATATTAGTAAGAGGAACCTGCTTGTTGAAGGTGGAAGTAACCTTGCACCATCATCTGTGCCTGCCGGGGACCCATATGCAATTCCCATAGGTTATAAGAATGCATGGTTTCCTACATTGAGTGTGAACCAGCTTATTTTTGACCCCTCTTACCGCAATACTTATAATATATCTTCTCAAAATAGAAAACTGCAACAACAGGAAATAGCGGATTTTAAAATTCAGTTGGTTACCGGGATCTATAAAGCCTATTCTGCATGCAGGTTACTGGAAGTGCAGGCAAAATTCCTTGAGGAAAATATTTTACGAATTGATACATTAATAGAGCTGACGAAAATAAAATTCAAAGAAGGCGCAGGTATAAAAATAGAGGTGAATCGTGTAGAAGTTACTGGCAACCGCATGAAAGGTGAACTCGCAGACGTCCGGAACAGTTTCTCAGAAGCATTGATCGGGTTACAATTCCAGATGAATTACATGGAGAAAGACAGTATGATACTTTCGGATGACTTTTCAATCCCTGAAATTGTAAGTGCCACTGAACCAATAATGAATGAACTTCTATTGGGCAACCCGGACAAAAGGATAGAAGGCCAGATGCTAAAAACTCAAATTGCAATGGCTGATGAATCGATCAAACTGGAGCGATCGAGAAAACAGGTCAGCATAGGGGCTGATGGATCGCTGGGTTTTACTCCTGCGGCCAATAATGTTGGAAAAATGTTCCAGGGAGAAAGATGGAAACCTTATTCTTATGTTGGGGTCAACTTTATAGTACCTATTTTTAATGGAATGGATGTTAACAGGGCCGTTGAACAAAGAAAATTACAAGCATCCCAGGCACGAAATTATTTTGATCAGTTTACAAATCAGTTTGTAAATGAAAAGCAAACTGTATATTTCCAGATAAAGAAATCAAAAGAGAAATTTTTGTTTGCAGAGACCAATTTAAAACTGGCAGAAAATAATATTTATTTACTTCAAGAGGCTTTTGTAAATGGTGTGGCTGATAGCCAGGATCTGATACTCGGAGAAAATGATCTTTATGAAAACCAGGCCCGCTATTATAACGAGTTATTACAATTAATATTAAGCCAGGTGCAGGGCCAACAGGTAGCCGGTTCGTATAATAGAATTGCAGGTTTATCAAATTAATAAGCTAACAAAGAAATATAACATGGTATCGTATTCTTTAAAGAATCAAACTGCCCTTGTAACCGGAGCCAATTCTGGTATCGGTGAAGGCATTGCTATTGGACTTGGGGAAGCAGGAGCCAATGTAGTAATTAATTATGTAGTGGATCCTGCATCTGCCGAAGCGGTAGCGGATAAGATAAGATCTTTTGGCAGCAAAGCCATTACATTAAAGGCTGATGTAAGTAATGAAGAAGAAGTAAAGTCAATGTACAAAGCCATGTTCAAAGAATTTGGCACTATTGATATTCTTGTAAACAATGCAGGGCTTCAAAGAGATGCTGCTTTTCATGAAATGACACTTGATCAATGGAATAAAGTAATTAATGTTAATCTTACCGGACAATTTCTATGTGCCCGTGAAGCAATAATTGAAATGTTGCGTCGTGGTGTAGTACAAGATAGATCTGTTGCCTGCGGTAAGATCATTTGTATGAGTTCAGTGCATGAACTTATTCCATGGGCAGGACATGTGAATTATGCATCTTCAAAAGGCGCTATCAAAATGTTTATGCAAAGTCTTGCACAGGAATATGGAGACAGGAAGATCAGGGTTAACAGTATATGTCCCGGAGCAATTCAAACACCGATCAATACTGGTGCATGGAGCACTCCCCAGGCATTGGCAAGCCTCATGACACTTATACCTTATAACCGGATCGGGCAACCAGTGGATATTGCAAATCTTGCTGTATTCCTTGCTTCAGATGCATCGGATTATATTACCGGTGCAAGTATATTCATTGATGGTGGCATGACGGTATTTGAAGGATTTGCAGAAGGAGGATAATAGTTAAACTTCTATTCGGTTTTTAAAATCTGGTATAACAATGAAATAATTTTTCATGACTCTCAGTTGTCGTTAAAAGATTGAAATGAACAAAGAGTTTTTCGAAACCGCCGAACAAAAGAGGCTGGAAGAAAATCAAAAAAGATCTATTCCAATTGAACTTTGGGGGCCTTACTTGAGCGAAAGGCAGTGGGGCACAGTGCGGGAAGATTATAGTGCCAATGGTGATGCCTGGAATTATTTCACACATGATCATGCCCGGTCAAGAGCATACCGATGGGGTGAAGATGGTATTGCAGGTATTTCTGATTACTCACAAAATCTATGTTTCGCATTAGCCTTATGGAATCATAAAGATCCGATATTGAAAGAGAGGATGTTCGGGTTATCCAATTCAGAAGGAAATCATGGAGAAGATTGCAAAGAGTTATATTATTACCTGGATAAT
>DASYQG010000670.1:0-7539 GCA_036005825.1 Chitinophagaceae bacterium
AAACGATCTATGCAGGTGGGCTTCGGACTACTCCGATCGACTTTGATGCATCCCAACAGAAGGGCTATACAGTGTTTATAGAGAAACAAGCTTACAGTTTGCAAAATGCTGCTTACTTCCGTGCCGACATCGGGATCAGTATGAAATGGAACAGGAAAAATTTTACCAGCACTTTATCACTGGATATACAGAATGTCACTAATCGTCTCAATGTATTTGGTCAATGGTATGATAGCGAGAAGAATAAAGTTGTTACAAGCTATCAAACAGGATTGATACCTATCCTGAATTATAAAATAGAATTTTAAAATTTATCAAAAACAGAAATCGAATAAAAATGAAAAAACTAATTTTTATGTTAGCCGCCGCCGCAGCTTTATTAACAGCAACTTCCTGCAGAAAAGTAATAGGAGAGGGGGACCTGCAAACAGAAACCCGTAACATCACAGATTTTTCCGGAGTATCAGCAAGTATCGGTGGAAAGATCTATTACAAAATTGATCCGGTTTATAAAGTTGAAATAACAGCACAACGGAACATACTCGATGTGATACAAGCCACTAAAATAAACGGCCACTTGTTATTAAAAGTTAAAGATGGGGTGCGTATAAAATCAAATGAAGAGATCATAGTCAATATCAGCGCACCAACTGCAGACTACTTTCATGTGAGTGGTACAGGTGATCTGATGGTGACAGGAAATATCAGTGCTGCAGATATTGATATGAGCATAAGCGGAACTGGGAATCTTACAATGCCTTCAGTATCGATAGGAAATAAAATGAAGGCGGAGATCAGCGGAACGGGGAATATCAATGTACTGGCAGGCTCGGCGAAAAACGAAGAGTTAAAAATTAGTGGCAGTGGTAAATTATTATTGGAAGCTGTTGCTGCAGAAAATGCAGAAACAAAGATCAGCGGCTCGGGTGATATCAGGATAAATGTCTCACAAAGGCTTGATGCAACAATTAGCGGAAGCGGTTCAGTTTATTATCATGGCAATCCGCTGATCAGCGCTGATATTTCAGGTTCCGGAAGAGTGAGGCCGATATAATTATATTATAAAATAAATATTTGTAATCCATTCACATTTGGTAAGGAAGTAACAATTCCCTCACTAAAGCATTATTAGGGACTTCGATTTAGTGCTAATTAAGCTGAAAGTGTTTGATGTTTGACTTGGATGATCAAATAATTCTGTATACTATTTTTCATACAATTATTCTAGCGGAGTTAAAGGTGTTTCATTCAATTTTTTTTCAACATCGGCCCTTGTCCAATTTAGATATGAAACAAGTTCAACCATTTTTTGTTCAGCAAGGTTTCCTTGTTCAAGATTTCGGTAGGAATTAATACAAATTTTATATACTTTAAAAAGCATAGTTATTCCGTTTGGGGTTTCCTTGTAGTATTTGTGGTTGTTAATATTTTTAATATTCTCAATACAACCATTTACGTAAGTATTAATATTTTCAAACTGCCCTCGATTATAAAACCCAAGTGCATGATTAAAATTGTCTTTACAAATCTGACCTTGGGCTTGTGCTTCGGTTACCAGGTTTGTTAGAGTCAGGGAGACTATTAATAAAGGACCGGTAAAGAATTTTCGAGTTGAGTTCATGACAAATTGTTTTAAATTATCAAAAAATGATGAAGCTAATTAGGTTTGTTTAAGTTATCTAATTTATCCCTGTACGGTTTTGCTTGTGCCGAATTTTCTTTTTCCTCTTCAAAATAGTTTATCATTCTGCTATAAGAGGCTGATAATATTTTTTTGTAAGCCGTCATTTGAAGTGAATTAGTATCAAGCTTTTCCTTTGAAGTATTTAAGTCTTTTGTAATTTGTTCTGCTTCTAAAGTGAATTTAGTAACATTGATTGTATCATTATTTTGCCTAGCTCTTTCCAACTCGGAGTTTTTTCTTCTTAGATCACTATTCCATTTTTCAATGTCTTTACTGATATCCCTATTTTTCTGAATGGTTTTTCCATATTCCGTCTCTATAGTAGAAAGGCATCTTAAATAATCTGCTTCCTTTTCTGTCGGGAAAGGTTTTTTTCCATTGAGACTTTCTAAAAGCCCCTGACAGCTACCCGGCTGTCCGTTTGACTTGATAATTCCAAAAAATAAAAAAATAATGCTCAAAGAATAATTAAAAACTATTCTGGCTTTTTTGATTATGTATTGCATTTTTTGGTTATTTAATTTTACTCTTTAAGTTACAAGTATCTTTTTCAAATTTCTTTATATCGAAATCCTGTTTCATAATTTTTTTAATCATACTGGTGTCTAATCCTGAGGTTGCATTACTACAAATAAGATCGGCCAAAACATCCGTGTTGACTGGCCACTTAAAAATTTTTCCATTCCAATAACCTGATAGCGCATAGTCGCTACTGTCACTGAAGGCGACGCAATAAATATTTGTCGTAATATCGGGCGGTAGAAAAAGCAATGGGGTTAAGGAATTCCAGTTATTTTTCATATTCCAAATGCCAATTGTACGGTCATAGCTTGCAGATGCCATATAATTTCCGTCTGTGCTGAAGACAATGTCAATTATCCTTGCTGTCTGAAATTGATTAAATTCTGTGCTAAAATCAGCTAATGACATCCGGCAAAGCGTACCTAGTGTATTACCAATAAACAAGTATTTACCTGAAGGATCGAATTCGATTGATGTGGGACTGCCTATATCATTTGATTTTATTTTGAAAACTGAATCGTTAGAAATTAAAATTATAGCAGAGTCGGCCCCTATTGCAATTTTATCTTTGAAAACAGCAACGCTACTGAACTTTCCTGTATTACTATTTGATTCAAAATTGGAGTTTTCTTCGAAAACCATTTTATTTTTTTGTGGCTTTTGTTTTTTATTATTTACCTCGATCTGCACTTTTTGATTCCAGGAAATTTTCTTCCAAGAATTAACCTCCCAACCGATAATTGCTGAGTCTAGTCGCAAGATCAATTTGCCATCTTCGGTAAAACATACTGATTTGCCACTTCCAATTGTACCACCTATAGGCATACTAATCGGATTATCTTGTTCCTTTATTAGGTTAAATATCTTAACGGAGTCAAAATAGCTTGCTACTGCCAGATATTTTTTATCAGGACTAATCGCTATACTGGTTAACCTCGTTTTAAAATCATAGAATAACTGTCCAGAACTATCTATACCATTTTTCCTGTAAATTTTGCCATTTGTGCAGGCAAAGTATAAAATATCATTACCGGCATTAACAATGTCCCTTATCGCGGTGCTATCAACACTTGCAACCTCAAATTTCAACAAGGCATACGAATTTTTGTACATGGAGTTGTAAAAACCAATATCGTTACCGCCATTATTTTCTTTATTTATTAAAAAAGCTGTTCTTGAGATAAGTGCGGCTGTCTTATCATCGGCATAACTATTTGAAACGATACTGGCTGTTATTAATAATTGGTTGGCAAAAGCAAGTTGTTTATCTTTTTCCTCATACCTCGAATTTTTAATTCTTGCTTTTACTGTTATTATTAACAAAACTGTAATAGCAGTACCCATAATTAATAAAACTGTACCAATAAATTTTTTCTTTTTAGCTCTTTCTGTTGCTAAGGCACGTTTAATTGCTTCATTTTTTTCTTTTTCCTGTAATTCAATTATTCTTTTATCTCTCTTTCCTTTTATTACCGGCGTTAATACATCATGGATCAATTCCACATATTCAACACCATCTCTCAGTTCTTTACGGATGATCCTTTTTTCGATGAGTTGCTGAATTTCATCGTTGTTTATCTTGTATTCCGATTCAAGTTCTTCAAGGGATTGTAACTTTCGAAAACCGCCTTCAGTTAACATTGAATCTTCAATACCCTGTTGAACATTTTCACTAAAACCCTGCATCGTTTTAGTATAATATGAATTGATCACATCTGAGATGTCGAATTGCGATACCAATTCCTGGTTGATCTTATCCAGTCTTTTTTCGATGCGTTTTTCATTGATCTCATAACAAATTAAACTCAATAAGAATGGCTCAACCACAAACTTTTTTACATCTTCCAGATCAGAAGATGATGTTTCAAAATCGAGATCAGAAATTCCCGGGAGTTTCTTGATGATTTCTACAGCAACATCTTTTTCGATTAATTCTTTTGCCGGTTTCATAACAGCGTCCATTGCCTGTAATGCCGTCATTTGAACTACCCGGAAACGACTCTCTTTTATAGAAGGTAAATATTTTTTGAGACTTTCAAGTTGTGCCAGGTAATCTTCACGTAAACTGATGATAATATGAAAATCTTGCCCCCCATAGAGTGAAGAGATCATTTCTGATCTGTTTTGACGCTCTTCCTGTACTACAAGCGGCACCCGGTTTTCCGCCAGGTTAGAAAGTTCGATGAGAAATTGCTGAACGGAATGGCTTTTTTCTTTTCCTATTGTAAATGTTTCTTCAAATTGGTCAAAGATCAGAACAGGAGTAAGTAAGCCATCAAGTAATTTCAGGTTGCTAAAGTATTCCCATAATGTAAGATTACCAATTTCAGGAACGGTCTTATCCCTCAACTTAAGCTTTTCATAAATTAATTCTTTTGACTGGTCGAGCGGGGTTTTACCGGAGGAATAATCGATACGCAGATACACAGGGAAGAAATAATTCTTTAGTAATTCCGGTATAAGACCTGCATTGATCAGCGATGTTTTCCCAATGCCTGATTTGCCAAACACAACAGTGAGCCTGTTAGTTTCAACTAAACTGAAAAGCTCCTCGATCTCGGAATCGCGACCTCCGAATTGCGTTTTATTTTTTTCTTCATACGAACGTAATCCCTGGAACGGACGCTGGACATCCAGCTCTTCAGTATTTTGGTTTTGTTTAAGAACCTGTTCCATTATTTTGTTTTATCGGAGTCAGATTATTTTCACGAATAAATTTTTGTATAATATTTCCCAGGTCATCAAAATCTGGAATTGTTTTAATGTTGAGTTTCCGGATCTCTTCGGGTATCCGATCATCAGTTGAAGCAGTTTTATCAATTATAAAAGGTCGGATATAGGATGGGGCGGGGTCTTTTTCACCATCCTGAAAAATAGCATACTTCCATTCCTTATCATAAACATACCGTTTTTCGCTTTTGATGGCATTTTCTGAAATGAGTGCAACAAAGTAATTACAGTCTCTTATTGCATTTTTGATTTTCTTATTGTATTGATCGCCTGTCTGTAACGAATCTTCGTCATAGAATACATCCAATCCATTTTTTTGAAATTCATTTCTCAGCCTTTCAGCTAATGATTTATCGTCGCGACTGTAACTGATAAAAAATTTTTCCCTATACCGAATTTTTGTTGGTGGTGTATCTGGCCCATCACATTGGGTGCAGATATCGTCAATAAATTCAATTGAATTTTTATAAACTTTATTCCCATTCACACCTTGTTCTGTTGCACTAATAGGGATAACCTTTGTTGCATTGTTTTCAAGGAATGTTAACAATGCCCTGTCCTGAAGAGTACAGTCACAGGCAACATATTTATCTTTCAAACTATTTTTATACCGCTCACTGGAAATGATGCGAATAAAAAAACGCATAAACCAATCAGGGGAGCTGCTTCCTACAAAAAGGGTATTTTTTTGATAGGTCGAATCAAATAATTCTTTGGCAATGGTGTCATTACCCTTTTGGAGAGTAAATACATATTCAAGACACTGCTCATCCGTAAGAGCAAAATTGTATCCTTCAATATTGCCCATCAGGTTAAATATGCAGGCAAGGGCCTTATCTTTTTTATTGCTATGATCAATAGCCAGAGACGGAATTGAAAAATTAAATGATTTATTGACATGCTTACCTTCAGCTGCAAATGCTCTTTCAAGGAAGTTATCAATATTTACTGTTACAAAAGTTTCAAAACCACTTATTCTTACCAACTTACGGAACGGTTCAAGCATGATCTGATCATCTGTGAGTGAGGTTATTTCCTTCCTGACAGCATTATTTATGTCGTTTTCCGTGGTCCCTATTTTCTGCAATTCAAGTACAATATTATTTATGGTAGCGGGTAACGGCAAAGCACCTTTCCCGAAAATATCCCATAATCTAATTGCAAGAAATTTATACAGGTTAATACAAAGACGCTCGCCTTCAAATTTGCCTGCGCTAAAATAGGCATCATAATACTCAGATTTGGAAATGAAATCTTTTTCCAGTTGAAGAACAGACAAATCATTTCCAATTACCAAAGAGATTGCTCTGCTGTTAATATTCCAACAGAATGATCTCCAATTAAATTGATTTTCCATTTTATATATTCTAGATCCTAATAAAATTATTAGTCTATAAAACCGACGGAAATATTCTGCTATTTAATCAGAGTTTAGTTCTATAAGGGAACTCCTTAATGCTAATTTGTTTCCCAGGGAGAAATAGGGGGTTGTTACTGTATTAAATATACGATTTTTATACGTGAATTTTTTATTTCTTTCAGAGACTGGCGGTTAATGGAACTTTAATTTTATCTGGCAGGCGATGCATTGCTGATAATTCAATATAAGAAAGCCTGCCAGGCAAAAAATATAACTCATTCTCTATCATGTCTTCAGTGCCTTCACGGTATTACAAATGACCTGCAATAAAAGAAAATGTCTGGAAAGATAAGGTAGCGAGTTTGCCGAATAGAATTACAGGAGGTACAAGAGTGCGACGCAAGAGGAGCTCAACAGTAGTAATACAGTTTAGTAGGTAATCATTCAACTTCCACATTACAACTTAAACTCCCAAACAGTGCGATAAACACCGAATTTTTCTATATAAGTTAAGAATGCATTGTAAAAAACATCAGCTCCGATTGTAGCGCTGTCGCCAATAACAAAGAGCTGTTCTTTTGCACGGGTGATAGCAACGTTCATACGACGGTAGTCTTTTAAGAAACCAATATCACCATCATCATTGCTGCGTACAAGTGATATTATGATATTTTCTTTTTCCTGGCCCTGGAAACTGTCAACGGTACTGATGCGTAGTTGTTTTGACAAAAGCTCTTTGGCCGCAGCCACTTGTCCGGCGTATGGTGAAATGAACGCAGTCTTTAACGGATCGAGTGATTCTGGTGCTAACAATTTTTGAACGATAGCTAACTCGCCTTTGTTTTGTAAGCTGCTTCCATCTGCACCATGTTCTTCCTGATAGCCTGAACCAGCAGTATCGATAAAAGTTATATGCGTACCGGTATTTTGTAAATGGGTAGGACTCAACAACTGGTTATTATAAAAATAATTACTGCTGAATCCGGCAATCACTTCTTTCATCCTGTATTGTGTGTTTAGCAAAAAAACAAGATCAACAGTTTTTATCGCTACTTCAAGTATTGAACGATTGAATCCAAGACGTGTTGCTTCATGACTCAGAACAGTAGGAGGCAATTGCCAATGATCGCCGGCTAATACGATCTTACCTGCTAATGGAAATACGCACCAGGCCAATGGTTCAATACATTGACCTGCTTCATCCAAAACGAGTGTATGAAAATGAATATGATCAACCCCTGCA
>DASYQG010000671.1:0-3578 GCA_036005825.1 Chitinophagaceae bacterium
CCGGTGGCAGCGATTTTAAGTATGCAAAAAAAAGCATGGAGCTAACACATCGCTGGCTTGACCGGTGTCTTAATCAATTTAATACCGCTGGTGAAAAATATGGTTACACACAAAACTTGTTTCCAATTGTACAAGGCGGTATACACAAAGAACTCAGAAAAGAATCATGTGAATACATTGTTTCAAAAAATGCAACTGGTAATGCGATCGGGGGATTAAGTGTAGGTGAACCAGAAACAACAATGTATGAGATCTGCGATTTTTGTTGTGATCATTTGCCAAAAGATAAACCCCGTTATTTAATGGGTGTAGGCACCCCCTGGAATATTTTGGAGTGCATCAGCATGGGAATTGATATGTTTGACTGCGTGATGCCAACCAGGAATGGACGCAATGCAATGTTATTCACAACGAATGGCATTATTAATATAGATAATAAAAAATGGGAGCATGATTTTTCTCCTATTGATGATGGATTTGATTGTGAAGTAAGTAACTATTACAGTAAATCTTACCTGAGACATTTATTGAGATCAAAAGAAATTCTTGGACTTACTATTGCAAGTATTCACAACCTTGCTTTTTATATGTGGCTGGTAGCCGAAGCAAGAAAGAAAATAAAGGAAAACGATTTTTTATCCTGGAAGGAAAATATGATCATTCAGTTAAAACAAAAACTGTGATAAAGAACTGACGTTTTTTCTTTTCAATACTTATGCTGATGCAGTTTTTTCTCCAATCAAAAAATACCACAAATTGGTGATTGACTTTATTTATTAGCAGAGTTATCTTCATCTTCGCCTACTTTTTGAAAACCACCAATTTTTCTCTTGATTTTATTTATCGTTTTGCTCTCTTCATGTTTAAAGGTTTTTTATGGAACTAGAACTAACAAGATCGATCAAAACCAACAGATCGACCATTGGGGAACTTGCGATAAATGGGGTATTCGAGTGTTTTATCCTGGAAGATAAAGACAGGGGTCTGCGACAAGGAATGACCACCTCTGAATTAATGGCGCTAAAGATCAAAACCAGGACAGCGATCCCAACAGGACGATATGAAATAGTAGTAAGCTTTAGCGACAAGTTTAATAAAACGCTTCCCTTATTATTAGATGTTCCAGTTTTTGCAGGTATTCGCATTCATCCTGGCAATACAGATGAAAACACAGAAGGATGTCTTTTGCCGGGAAAAAGTAAACAAGCGGATTTTGTAGGCAGTAGCAGAGTGGCATTTACAGCATTGTTTGATAAGGTCAGGACCGCATTGCAACGGGAAAAGATTTTCATAACGGTTAAGTAGAAGCAGAGAGTGTAAACACCTTGCTGGTAAAGGTGAATTCACTCTTAAAAATTTTAGATCAAAGATGAAACGTTATAGAACTATAAGCTATCAATGAACCGGTAAGCCGAAAACGGGATATAGAGTAGGCGAATAAAAATCATAATATGAGCTCTTACAAAACTGGCACTACCTCACCAGATATTTCATTAGATGTAGATGTTGATACAATAGGACCAACTGCTACAAGGGCGAGTAAAAGACCCACTGGTTCTTCCGGTGGAGGTACTGCTGTTGCACATTCAGTGGATGCTACAGGCGATATAACCAATGCCCATTTGGGGGGAGCCGCCTCTTTAATTGGCAATACAATTACAATTGCTACTTCAATAAATCTCTTTGGAGACAAGGAGGAAAGAAAAGCCGAATTCGAAAGAATATCTGCAACCTATCGTTTATCAGGAGGAGATGAGGGGAACAAAGTTTTTCCAGAGCCAGATCTCAAATTGCACAACCCCGATTTCTCAAAAGCAACGCTTATAAAAAACATTTCATTAATTCCATAAATATGAAAAGACTAACCATATTTTTCTTTTGCTGCTGGTTGTATCAGTTATCCTTTTCACAAACTACTCCAGGCAGTATAAATAGTGAAGTAAAAGTAAAAGAGCTGGCAGTACCCAAAGCTCCCGCATTTAAATTATTAGATATTTCACCTACTCAAATTGAAACACCTAACAATCCAAAACAATTTGCATTAGGTATTGCTCAGTCTTTTAATGATAGTCTTGGTTGGCCACGTAATTATTCAACTGAATTTGCTCCTTATTGGTGGCTTAAATCTTCTAACAGAAGTGTATATGATTTTCTTGGCTTGAGAACACAAACAGACGCTACTACTGGGGCAAAAAAAATTATGGGAGAAAATGCTTTTGCAGGTTTAAAATTCACAAGCGTTTCACTTGCCTTCATTAATCAGGATCTGGTACCCGATAGCATAAAACAATCCCAGAAGATTCTCTCAGTTGGAATAAATTCTACCATTATAAAAATTCATTCAAAGAATTATTCAAAGGCACTAGCTTCTAAATTACAGGAGTGGCATGATGCGGCACAAAGTGAGCTTGAATTTGCACTTGTGGGCCAACCTTCAGATACGAACGTAGTAGCTTACAAAGCATACTGGCAAAGATTCACCGACTTAAAACCAACTACGACAGGAGAAATATTTGAAGATATAAATGACATTATGAATGAAAAACCGCTTTTCAGTCTGAGCGTTGCAGCAGCGTATGCGAATTATGGTATTAACGATAGTGTTTGGAAAAGCGGAAGGTATGGAGCATGGGCTACTGTTTCTTCTTATTTGCCACTTAAATTAGACAATGATGGCATCAATAAAAATTATTTTGCACTGTTCGGTTACCTGCGCTTAATACAAGATAATTATGCACCCGACATAAAAAACAAAACAATAAAATCTTCATGTTTTGACATAGGAGCAAAATTGGAATTGCAATTCGATAAATTATGCATTGGTTATGAAACCATTCATCGCAGTTATTCAAAAAAAGGTATTGACGCAGACAATCGCAGTGTAGGTGTTCTCAGTTATCAGGTTGGCAGCAATTTATACATCAATGGAGCATTTGGAAAAGATTTTGGCATTACAAATAAGCTGATTAGTTTCTTAGGAATTAATTGGGGGTTTGGCGATGAAAAAATTAAACTTGAATAAATACAAAACAATTTTATGATTCTTCTTTTAATTTATTAAGACAAAGTTTTCAGCAACTAAAATCCAACTCAATAAATTTTAAGTCGTTTTTTATATAGCCGCAAAGCCCTCACTTTAGGTTGTTATTTTAAAATAAAACTGTTTACTCCCTATTTCTTCACAAAATCTTTCATCAATATTTATTTCCTTTGCAGCCAGCATGAAGAAACTCGACTGGTATATATTAAAGAAGATCCTGGTTACCTTTTTCTTTTGCATGATACTTTTTACGCTGATCGCTGTGGCGGTAGATAGTAGTGAGCATACAGAGAATTTTGTAAAATCAGGACTTAGTACAAAACAAATATTTATTCAATACTATATTGGATTTATACCTTATATATGGGGCTTACTTTTCCCATTGTTTGTATTTATCGCAGTTATTTATACCACCAGCCGTTTGGCTATGCGGTCTGAGATCATAGCTATTCTTGCAGGAGGCACCAGCTACATGCGGTTCTTAAGACCTTATTTTTTTGGCGGCGTCATACTTGCATCCATATTATATATTGCCAGC
>DASYQG010000672.1:0-10841 GCA_036005825.1 Chitinophagaceae bacterium
GCGTTCTGGAACCATTCCCATCAATGCAATGGAAACACCCCGGGATAAATGATAATAAGAAATATAAGGGTTATCTGTAAAAGTTATGGGATCAATTTCGCGGAGATGTTGCACCAATATCATTCTTGCAGTTGCAATGATACCTGCTGATTGACTTTCATTAAGTTCGACCTTGACAGGTTTCAGATCCGTTTTTATCCGAACGGGTCTTTTAATAAGCGAATGATGATAATAGGATTTAACCAAAGAGGCCGGTAGACGGGCACGAGAAGAAAATTTAATTTCAACATTTAATCCAAGAGCTTCCCAAAGCTCATCTCTTACTTCTGGTCGTATATCTGTTTCATTAAAAATGGCGATCAACCGGTCTAGCATTTCCTCTCCTTTGCTCATGGTTTTTTTTAACCATGACTTCCAACTCTCATTCTCATCCAGTAAAATTTCAGATTCAATACGTGGCATCGCCACTGACAGAATGGATCGTACCTGACCGTCTTTGGCATCAAAAGAATTTAAACTAATTGCAGCAGGGAAATTTTTCCGTATCCATTTCACCATTTCAAAACTAAATGCAGCACAAAGTTCTGTTTGTACCATGCCGGAATTATATAAACTGTTTTTTATTCTTTGATGTGATTGAATATACTGTTCCAGCCGTTCCTGTGACCGTCGGGTCATTTCATACACTACTTTGTTTTCAGGATAAGCTTCCATGAATAATAAACAATCGTAATAAGTATGCAGCGCTTTTTTGGAAGTTATCCTTTCAGATGCTAATACAGTAAGCAAATTTATTTTTTGGGCTGCATATTTTTTTCCGAACTGGTTGCGAATAGAAAAAAGCTGCTGGATCAGTAAATAAGATTTATTCATGCCGGTTTTGATCATTACACTTCGCCATATTGATGACCAAACGAAAATAAGTTTATTTAACCTTATACATATTAGTGGTGTCGATCATCCTCCTACCATAAACTTTTCTGTACTCTGCCAGCCATTACCATAAAAAGTCACCAGGTATTGCCCTCTGCTTAAAACAGGAATAGCAACCTGTGTGGTACCCACAATACCGCCAAGATCTTTTGCCATTACCTGTTTGCCATCAGGAGAAATAATACTCATCCGATGAACAGGAAAAGCCATTCGAAGATTGAGTGTATACCCTTCCACAATGGTCGGATAAATTTTTACCGGTGCAATATCAACTCCGTCCAATAAAAAACTTATCGAGTTAAAGAAGCGGCCATCTTTTTTTTCCATCCTGATACGGTAAAGAAACGTTCTTGTGTCTAAAGTATAATGTTTCAAACTGTAATCACCCTTCAGCGGTGTTAGCTCGCCAGCTGACTGATAATTTATTCCATCGGAGCTGTATTCAACAATAAAGCGCCGTGTATCTTCTTCTGTGACAGCCGACCATTGTATCTCATTATAGCCATGCATTTGAATTGCGCTTAGCTTATAAATTTTAGCCGAACTATATTGCTGAGCAGCTATCTCAGGATGCGTATCATCTTTACCGGCAATAATATTTTGCTGACCGTAAGCAGAACTTATAAGGGTGGAAAATCCTGCTAAGATTGGAAAGGTGGCTTTTACTAATTGTAAAATCACTTTCCGCATAGTTGTAAGCTTTTGTTAGTATGAGTAAAACAAATACAGTGCCTGTGCGGAAAGAAGTAAAATTAAAAATCAGAAGATGTGAAGTTGAATGAATTAAGAATTATCAATCGTTGTCTTCACTTTAAACTCTTAACTCTGAATATATGGCTTTTGTAAATCGATCTGTTGTTATTTAGAAACTTCCTGTTTGCATTAGCTGCAATAAAAAAACTTATTGCTTTAATATCTCACCCAGTTTTTTGAAAGTCTCGTAAGGTCCTTTGTCAACAAACGCGTTGGCAACCCATGCAGGAATGCTACCTCCTGGTTCTGCTTCAAAAATATAGCTGATATTGATTGTTTTAGTTGTCGGCATGGTAACATCCCAACGAATATTTGAACTGGTTACTCTTACCTTCCCACTTTTTTCTGAAATATAATCGGGTACACTGTTAGATGTGATCTTTAAAAAGCGGTTAAGACTGTCTCTATCGATTTTTAGATGTACTACAGCGTCCCTGTTTGACATGGGCCATGGCAGACTAGCTTCTGTATAATAATAAAATTCATAAGGATTAACCTGTTTAACAATGTAAGATATTTTATTATGATATACCCAATCTTTCTGACCATTCACATTATTGAGTACCGCTATAAGCTTATCATAATTACCATCTAAGGTACACTCTACTTTAATAGCCTTATAACTCGAATACTGCAATTCTGATTGATATACTTTGATGCCGTCTTTCTCTTTACTTAATTTCCAGTTATACTGCCCTTCTATCCTGGAAGCAAAACTTGCGCACAAAACAAGACAAGTAATTTTTACAATTATCAATTTCATAGAATTCTGTTTGAAGCCATCTAAGATAACGTTTATTATGGGGTTGAACGCTGCAATTAGAAAACCTTAACAGTTTAATACATGATCAGTCGCGATTACTACAAATCACACCATCGAATTATCAACAAAGTGGGCGCATGTTATCAATTAATTTCACTGTTTGACTATTGGCTGTATTGTTTTCAATTGTGTTAATGATTGCTCCGTTCTTAGCCATTCCTTTCTATTTCTTTTTGTAGTTGTAATTGGTTTATACCCATTGAAAAAAGAAAGGATATTTTGTTGTAAAGAAACTGTAACCGAATTAAACTGCTGATCATTTAGTTTGCTTAATAATGCCGCATAAGTTTTATCAGTCAACTTGTATTCCCCTGGAGCCGTGTCAAGGCCGGTATCATAATTTATATTATCTAATACAATGTGGCCGCTTCGCAGTTCGGAAATATAATAGGTATAAAATACAACTGTAGTATCAAAACTTTGTATAAATAATTTTTCAGCCACTATTCCCGGCGCTTTGAATTTTAATACCCGCAGAGGACCGATCTTCGGTGCAATGCGGAACAACAGTGACCACACATTTGCAAAAGATGGGGGCCGTTCGTCTTTGTTTACAAAATCACGATTATAATTCTTTCGATGCATGGTATAAATGAATTTACGACCTGTTGCACCCGGTGTCGCTTTACTGATATCTCCTTTTTTACTGGCCCATGCTGCCCTTGTAATAACAGGGAAAAGATCTTTTACAACCCATCGAAATGTCCCGATCGTGCGGCCAAGATTATTAAACAAATCATTCACGTTAATACCATAGATCCTCAAGAAAGATTTTTCCAACAATGGCCGGGCAATTTTAAAACCTATAAAGTCATGATAGGTATCGGGGGCATAGTTGCCTCTTGCTGTCTGTAACACATCATAAGAAAATTCCATACGCACATGCGCAATGGGGTCTTCCCCATATGTAACTGTATCGCCAAATTTCTTTTCCACTTTCGGATATGTCATCGGCACCCCGGGATTGATACCAATACTGTGACCATACTTATCAGCATTGTAATGACATAAAACACCCAACGCAAAAGCATATTCATTTATATTTTGAGCATCCTGTAATAATGCAAGCACAAAATCCCCGCTACGTACATAATGAATTAAGTTGGTGAATAATCTACTCCCCCGGGGAAAATATCCCATATCCGGAACCACTGCCCCGCCATAGGCATAAGCATGCGCTTCTTTTAATTCCTTTTCTGTACTTCCGGGGTATTTTTGTTTTAAAAGCGGAAGCAAAACTTTCTCCCAATTGACATCAATCAGCGCTTCATGAGTTAAAATAGAATATGCATTAGATATACAGGCAGTACACAAAAAGAATAGTACAGCGACCATTCTTTTAAACATAGGCAAGAGAAAGAAGCAGAACATATTGCTGTCTGTTACAATAAGCATTCCTTTTTTGAATCTAGCGGGATTTTAAGGGATATAAATTTATTTCCAGAGGAGAATAAAGATTTAAAATAACCCTGTTAAATAAAAAATGCCAACCTTGATATATCAGGATTGGCATTTTATTTTATAAAGACAAATTAACCATTACCATTTTTCTTCTTAGGGGGTTGACTCTTTGGTGGTGGAGTTTGTTGTGGCTGGCTCTTCTGAGGTTGACTTTTTGGAGGTTCGTTTCTCGCTGGTTCTTTTTTTACCGGTTGATCCTTTGGTGGCTCAATTCTCACCGGTTCACTTTTTTGTGGTTGAGTTCTTGGTGGTTCAGTTTTCGTTGGCTGGCTTCTTTGAGGCTCATTTCTTACCGGTTGACTTTTTTGTGGTTCGGTTCTCGTTGGTTGATTTTTTGGCGGTTCATTTCTTACGGGTTGCTCTTTTTGTGGTTGAGTTCTTGGTGGCTCAGTTCTTACAGGTTGATTTTTTACGGGCTCATTCGATTTATTTCCATTTGTATTATTCACTTTTTCAGCCGTAACAACCTTTGATGGTTTTGCAGATCTTTTATCTGCATTATTCACTTTAGGTTTATAAATAGTTACTTCATTATTCGTAGCTCTTGTACGGCCCGGTCTTGATGTTTCATTCAATTTTACCGGTGTAATACTTTCTTGTGTGTATCTCTCTACTTCTGTTCGCTGTGGTCCGTTTACATATACATTTCTTGTTGGACCGCCGCTTGTACTATAATTATTAATAACGGTCGTATTGTTTATGATCGTTGTATTCTGCTGTGGAGTTACGTAATAATTGTAAATGGTTGGTGAAGCAATATAACGACGTGGTACAAAACACCAGTAATCATAAGGAGGAGAATAATTTCCGAATGAAAAGCCAATGCTGATACCCGCATCCATCGGTGCCCATCCATAATAATCGCCACCACCGCGCCATACTACCCACGCCGGCGCCCACTCATAATCAGGTATCCATAACCAACCATAGTAGGAATCATAATGCCAGCGGCCATAATGGAACGGCGCCCAGCCCCATTCATAATCGGAAACCCATATCCATTGGTATTCAGGTGACCAAACCCAGTGACCACTTGTTCTGTAAGGGTGAAAACCACGGCTTACATGAGGTTGCCATACATAACCATACTGAGGATATGATATCCATGTGCCATACGGCGACAGGTTATCGTAAAAAAATTGGAAACTCACTGAAACACCTGTCTGTGCCTTTGCCTGTTGCGATGAGATACTCATGATGAACATTAGTATGATCGCCAGGAAAATATTTATCTTTTTCATCTTGCTCTTTTTAGGTATTATTTGATCATCTAATAAGTAACTAAAAACAAAGTCCATACCACAAGACAAGTCTCACAAAAAGAAGAGAATAGCAATTTAATTATGCATTTATTTCAACAGATTAAATTGGAACATACAAACAAAAATGGTCTTCATCTGAAGACCATTTTAATTATAAAGTCGAAGAAAAAATCAAACTGCTTTTGAAAGACGCGCCAGTGACATAGCGCCGATTGACATCACCAAATCTCTTACAGCCACATCAAGATAATTGCCGCTTGCAATAAGCGTCAACGCAATGCAGATAAGCCAGACCATTACTACCCATGCTCCTATTGCAGGTTTTATAAATACAAGAATGCCTGCAATGATCTCGATGATGCCAACTATTTGCATAAATGTATGTACAGAAAAAGGAAGCATGGATACAATACCGGGGTGGAGATACATATCCCAGTTCACGAGCAGGTCAGTAAACTTATCCAATCCTGCAACAACAGGAACTACAGAAAAAGTAATTTTTAATACCATCCATACGGATCTTACAAGCTGGTTTGAATTTGTTATCTCCATTATTTATTTTTTTAGTTACACATTTGCTGCAGAATAAATGATCATTAAAATTTTCCAGGAAACTGTTTTATAATTCCATCGGTTAGCATATCAGCCATCATTAAGATTTCTTCATGCACCTTATCATAGGCTTTCACATCAGCCGCATAATCCTTTTTTAACCTTGCCACTGCTTCGTTTGTCGTCAATGTCAAATGATCATTCATCATCTTTTTCATATCATCCAACTTCCAATTGGGATTTGCTTTGCTGAGAAAACCGGATATTTCGTCTGCATTTGCAAACCATTTTTTATTAGCTCCGTCAAATGCAGAATTATTACCGGTTTTGGCTGCCTTCAGCAGATCAGCCGCTGTTGTAATATGTTCCCGTAACAAACGAGTTAACTCTTTTCCACCTGCCTCACCATAAAATGGCTTTACTGCATTGCCAATATCATCCTGGTTTTGTAATAACCTGTTTACGGCCTGGTCGGTACCCGGCAGATCATCCATGATATTCAGTATTACATTTCGTGTCCATACAATATGATCCTCCCAAAGTTTATGCATGGCCATTCTCAATTTTTCACTTTTTGATATATGATGGTTCATATCCATTTGTGCCTCCAAAGGAGAAAGAAAAAGAAATAATGCAATGCTGATAGTAGCTAGCGAAATTTGAATGAAACGTTTCATAATAACCTCCTTGTTTTTAGTTATGGCCTCAAAAAAACTACCATATTCTATTTGGAGTCAGTAAGAAGAAGATTGGTTACAATCATTTTATAAAATAAAAACCCGCTGTGATTTGTAACGTTTTGATTCTTTGTTCACTCTAATGGATGACCAGTTCCTGTAAATGGCCGAACTTTGTTATAATATCTCAGATCCTTAAAATAGTTGACTATGCTCAAGCATGCTGATATGATCTCAGAAATAGAATTGATCAACAGGATCAGGAAAGGAGAAAGAGAATTGTTTGAGATCCTGATAAGAAGAAATAATCCTTATTTATATAAACTGGGGATGTCATATGGTTATAAACATGAAGATGTAGAAGACCTGATGCAGGAGACATTTATTGCGGCCTACCTGAACCTTGAAAAATTTGAGGCTCGTTCTTCTTTTAAAACATGGATCACACGGATCATGCTGAATCAATGTTACCAGAAGGCGCAGAAGCTGAGTTTTAAATTTGAAAAAGCAAATGATATTCTTAATGAAAAAACAACTCCTATGTTTGAGAGTAACCAATCAACAGATACCTACAGATCTGTTTTGAATAATGAACTAAGCAATATTATCGGAAGTGCTCTCACTTCGATCCCTCTTGAATACAGGATGGTCTTTTCGCTTAGAGAATTAAATGGAATGAGCACAGCAGAAACTGCAGAGACACTGGATATTTCAGAAACAAATGTAAAGGTCCGTCTCAATCGTGCTAAACATATGCTTCGTGAAAAGGTTGAAAGAATGTATACTCCTGAAGATATTTTTGAATTTAATCTTATTTATTGTGATAAGATCGTTGACGAAGTAATGAAATCAATAAATAAACTGTGAGAAAAACACCTTTTCAAGTTCAACAAATACTATATTCAATCTTTAACCCGCTGAGGATTTGGATAAATGAAAAATGATTTCATCTTTGTCTGATGAAATTCCGTCTGCTATATATACTAATTAGTCTTACCTGTTTACAATCTTCTGGACAGATACGCATACATGCTCACAACGACTACCAGAAACCGGAACCGCTTATCAATGCACTGCGCTATAAAGTATTTTCAATAGAAGCAGACATTTATCTTTCCGACAACAGGCTTTTGGTGGCACATGATAAAAAGGAGCTTGCCACTGCCAAAACTCTGGATAGCCTTTACCTGCAACCAATCATTGAGTTGTTCCACCGGTACAAAGGAACTATCAGCGAGGACACCAGCTATGCACCTATACTGATGATAGATATAAAAGAAAATGGCGAAGCGACTATTGCACAACTTATAAAACTGGTATCAACGCATCGTTCTGTTTTCGACCGTTCGGTAAATGCCCGGGCGGTGCAGCTTGTTATCAGTGGGGATCGTGGAACTTCTTCAACATGGACTTCTTACCCATCTTATATTTTCTTTGATGGCCGTCCTAAAGAAACATATGACAGTGCTACACTACGACGTGTAGGTTTTATCAGCGATTCTTATTTTAACTATGCAGGTAAACAGGATAGTAGCCATATAGAACAACTGGTAAAAAAGGTTCACGGTATGGGTAAGCTGCTCAGGCTTTGGGCTAGTCCCGATAATGTGGAATCCTGGAAACAACTACAGCAACAGAGTGTTGATATTATCAATACCGATAAGGTAGAACAATGCAGGGATTACTTTTTAAATGATAAAAAGAAGAAACCTGGTCCAGATAATTAGTTATAAAAATTTTCTTGATAGCATTCGGGTTTGTCCCTTGATCGGATTTGGCGCATGAACAACTCCTTTCATCTTCACAAAAGACTTGGCACAGTTTTTCTATAAGGATAAAAAAAATCAACTATGAACAATTTCTGGAGATCATTGATCGCCGGCTATGCCGGATGGAAATGGGGAGGTGGTTGCCTTGGAGGTATTGTTGTTTTTATTATTGTGTTTTGGCTGTTAGGTTATATACACTGTTAAAACTGTTGATATTTTTTCTCACTTATTATAAATGAATTGAGATCGCGGCGGGCAAGGTAGTGACAGAATCTCTGCCCGCTGTGGTTTTTCTTTTAAAGTCAAACAAACAGAATCACTCATAGTTAAAACAATGTTGAATAGAATTACAGGAGTACAAGGGAGTGACCCTGCCACCTCGACAAGCTCGGTGTCTGGGTAAACTGCGACGCAAGTGCACAACAAAGGACAGTAAGATGAACGGAGCGTCGCAACAAAGGTTTAATAGTAGCAATCAGCTAAGTTCATTATCAATCTCTCTATCTTATTTGGTATAATTTGTGCAAAAATGATGGCAACATTCTTTATAAATAAAATTAACAATGCCTTCATCTATTCCTGCACTTAAAAAAAGTACACTAAAGAAACTTGCCCAGGATCCTATTGCTACTGCAGAAGCAATACAATTGGTGTATGTAAGCAGCAAAGATGAAGGGATCGAAAGAGCAAGTGCAGGAAAAGGGTTCAAATATTTGTTTCGCAATAAAACAATAAAAGATAAATCAACTCTAAAACGCATTCGTTCATTGGTCATTCCGCCAGCATGGAAAAATGTTTGGATATGCCGCCTTGCTGAAGGTCATCTTCAGGCAACTGGCCTTGATGTACGAAACAGGAAACAATACCGCTATCACCCAATGTGGAATGAACTACGAAACAAAACAAAATTTTATCGCCTGCCTGAATTAGGAAAACTGTTACCCACTATCCGTAAGCAAGTGGATACTGATCTTTCCTTACCCGGTCTGCCAAAAGAAAAGGTATTAGCCGCTGTGGTAAGCCTGATGGAAAAAACGGGGATACGTATTGGCAACGAGTTTTATGAAAAACTATACGGCTCATTTGGTCTTACTACACTTAAGGACAAACATGCAGAAATAAAAGGCAGCCAGTTGAAATTTTGTTTCCGCGGTAAGAAAGGGGTGGAGCATACGGTAACATTAAAAAGTAGGAAGCTGGCAAAGATCGTTCAGAACTGCCGTGATATTCCAGGCAAAGAATTATTTCAATATATAGATGGAGAAGGAAATCGTCAATCAATTGATTCAGGAATGGTGAATGAATATATTCGCAAACTTACTGGTGAAGATTTCACAGCAAAGGATCTTCGCACCTGGTGTGGCACGTTAGCAGCTTTAACGGCAATTACCGAAAATGATATAGCGACAGGTGAAGATTCAAAGAAAAAAGTAATTGCAGTATTGGATAAAGTTTCGGAGCAATTGGGCAATACAAGAATTGTGTGCAAAAAATATTATGTGCATCCTTCATTGCTTGAGCTTTACGAAGAAGGTAAGCTGGATAAATGGCTTTCTAAAAAAGACAGTACACCAACAAACGAAAATGGTTTGTCCGCGGTTGAAAAAACACTAGTGAATATTCTGGAAAGCCTGTGATTTTGTTTGACCTGAACTTTTACTGTCTATTATTATCTGTTCTGGCACGTTTGCTGCATAGCTAAAATACCGCCCCGCTAAGCAAACAATGAGCTTATGAAAACTCTTTTATGCTTTTGTGTCCTTTGTGTTTCACTTAATTCTTATGGGCAGCAATCTCCAGATTCACTAAAGATTAATAATGACATTGGGTTGTCACCCGATAGTATAAAAAATTTACACGATACCGCAGACAAGAGGCCCCGTAATGCTTATGGCGATCTGCTGAATGATGACCCGAATTATAATCGCAGGTATTCAGTTGGTCTTGTCCTGGCAAGAGTGACAAGCTCCAATGTTTTTGGCTGGGCCTATAGTCGTTATGTTGCAAAAGAAGAGTGGGCAGAGATAAGCATTAAAACATGGAAAAATAGCTTTAAGTATGGATGGGAATGGGACAACGATCGTTTCGGAACAAATTTTTTGATTCACCCCAGGGCTGGAAGTGATTATTTTAATGTCGCACGCAGCAATGGTTATAGTTTCTGGGGTTCTTATCCTTTTGCTTTTTTTGGCAGCGCTCAATGGGAATGGTTCGGTGAGAATACTAAACCATCAAAGAATGATCTGATCAATACACCGATCAGTGGTGCATTTTTAGGTGAAGTATTATATAGGATCAGCTCTAATATACTTGACGATAGAAAGCGTGGAAGTAATAGATTTTGGCGTGAAGTTTTTGCTGGCGTTATTAACCCTACGAGAGGTTTGAATCGTTTAACGCAGGGAAAATTATCTCGGGTGACACCTTACGATGTTTACCAGCAAGAGCCACTGAATGTTACATTAAGCGCAGGTGCACATAGAGTAAATGATAATAATAAATTTGGTACAGGGAGCACCAATGCAATTGTCAATCTGCAATTAGATTATGGAGATCCCTTTGAGATCAGGAGACGAAAGCCATTTGACGTTTTTCGTTTGAGATTAGAAGG
>DASYQG010000673.1:0-5435 GCA_036005825.1 Chitinophagaceae bacterium
CATGGGTGTCGATCTTTCAAAAATGCCAACAAGAGAAGGATGGAAAGAAATGCTGAATGAACAACTTAGCCAAGCCTATGAAGAAAAAAAGTCGTATTGTATCATCTGGTTGCTTAACGATGAACCTGTAGGTCATAGCAATGTAAACCGCATCATTTTTGGCGAAGAAGCTTATATGCATTTACATATTTGGAAACCCGGTAACAGGACAAAGGGCATGGGTTTACAGTTTGTAAAAATGACGCTGCCCTTCTTTTTCCAAAATATGAAATTGAAAAAGATCTGTTGCGAGCCTTTTGCCTTAAATCCTGCACCAAACAAAACAATGGAAAAACTAGGATTCGAATTCATCAAAGAATATATCACCATTCCCGGCTTTATCAATTTTGAACAGCCAGTAAAACATTGGGAACTGACATATGAAAAGTTCAAACAGTTAAAAGAATAATGCCATCTTAGTGATACAGCAATTCCAAAATCTTTATCTTCCCATTCTAAATTCTTTTTTTATGCAACTACAACGCTTCATCACTATTTGCGCAGCCCTCATAACTCAAACTAGTCTTATTGCACAAAAAGATCCGGCAACAACTGAAGTATGGAAACCAGAACCAAAAGTGATAACTCCCGGTAAAACCAACTCCGATGCGCCGTCAGATGCTATCATACTTTTTGATGGTAAATCAGGAAGCAACTGGCAACAAAAAAAAGGGGGCGATATGCAATGGACCATTGCTGATGATGCTTTGACAGTAAAACCTGGCACAGGAGATATTCAAACAAAACAAAAATTTGGTGATTGCCAGTTGCACATCGAATGGCGTATTGATAAAAACGTGAAAGGAGAAGGGCAAGACCGTGGTAATAGTGGCATCTTCCTGATGGGTCGTTACGAATTGCAAGTGCTCGACAATTACAACAACATAAATAAGACTTACGTAAATGGCCAGGCTGGCAGCATGTATAAACAAACTCCCCCTTTAGTAAATGATTGCAAAGCTCCCGGTGAATGGCAGACCTATGATATCATTTTTACCGCGCCTCGATTCAGCGACAATGGAACTGTTATTGCTCCGGCTCACATCACCGTTTTACAAAATGGAGTGCTGGTACAAAATAATACAACGCTATGGGGTAATACTGTTTATATCGGTTCTCCAACTTATGAAAAGCATGATGCAAAAGAACCGATCATTCTCCAGGATCATAGTCACACAACAAGCTATCGGAATATCTGGATAAGGGAATTATAATCTTTGAGGTCAGCTTTAGTAATTCTATTGATCGCCTGTTGCGTTGCACTCTTGTACTGCAACAATCCTATTGAGCTTTTGTGAATGGTGAATGAAATTGACAAACGTTTGACCATTCACCATTGACCATTGACGACTTAGTTCTTCTCCTTCAACAAACCTTCCACAATGCTGGTGAAAATCTTTTTGTATTCTTCAAAGTATTGTTTGGTGCCCGGGCCATAGAATACGCTATGAACTTCTTTTACATTCCCTTTCCGGTCAAGAAAAATACTTGTGGGGAATGAACTTATAGGGGTAAGCTGAGGTAATGTCTTTTCGGTTTTTTGTGCATCAGTAGAAGTAACCCCTGTGATCAGCATCGGGTATTGCACATTAAACAATTTTTGAAACTTTCCCAGGCTTTTTCTTGAACGTTCAATGTCTGTTGAATATTCATAAGCAAGCGAAACGATCTCCACTCCCTTGCTGCGATAATTATTGTAAAACTCACTCAGGAATTTTGTTTCATCCATGCAGTTCGGGCACCAGCTACCCATTAATTGCACGACCACAACTTTGTTCTTAAATCTTTCATCATTTATTGAAACGGGTTTGCCTTCAAGATCATTAAAAGTAAAATTGAGTTTGCTTTCTCCTGGTTTTAGTTTGGTTGGTTGCTCCTGCTGCGGCTCTTTCACGTCATTATCTTTTTTGGCAGACCAGGTTTCTCTTCCCGCGTATCCGGCCAAATAAACTCCACCGGAGATCTTTTCTGAGCTAGCGATCTTTGCATAAAAAGTATAAGCATGTGAACCGTCAAAAGTCGAAAGCTTCAATGAATCACCGGTAACGATTCCTTCCAAAAAACGGTAATCACCCGATGGCGTTATAAAACTGCCGGTAAGTTTATCACCCATTTGCTCAAACTCTGCTACTGCTTTTCTTGGAGTTCCATTGGGTCTTGTAATAGTAACATCCCATTTCCCACTGATATTATAGACCGCACTTCCCTGGTTTTTGATAAATCGGTATAATTGATTGGGATATGCAATGAATGGCCAGTCTTGAAACTCACCAGTAGTTCCTTTATTCCAAATGCCCTGAAAGCTTCCATCGGCATTTCTTTTTGTCCTAAAAGATGATTCAAAAACAGGCATTTCGAAATTCACTGAATCATTTGTAACTGATACCGGGCCTACTTTTATTTTTTCATCTGCATTAATTATATAAAAAAAAATTCCTGTTTTTTCTTTGCTAACCTGCATATTAAAGACAACGGTATTACTGTCAGGCCTAACTACAAAAGCCCTGTAATTGGGAGCTAATTCTTTTTGCCCGATAGCAGATAAAAAAGTAAGTCCCAGGCTACTTATTAAACCAAGTCTTTTCATTGAATCATTTTTCATTATGCAATATCGGTAAAAGACAAAAAAGCCTGCCAAAAAGTTGGCAGGCCCTGTTAAATACTTTACAGAATACCAATCTTTATCTTGTATCAGCCTTTAATTGATAGTAATTAGGCAAATACTTCTCTTTTCTTAGAATACTAAGCATATCTTTTTCCAAACTGCTTATCGGAAATTCGACAATGCGACCGATCTCAGTCCCCTTTTGTTCAACTATTATTGTTGGCACCCTGACTATGTTTTTACCTGCCTCCTCGTGTTGTGGGCTCTTTTTATAAAGACTGTCACTGTTCCCTACCATTACAAGTCTAAGATCATTCATTGGGAATCCACAACAATCGAGCATCTTCAATACTCTTGGCACCTCTCTTCTGCTATCGCCGCACCATGTACCCATAAAAATGGTTATGGATTTACCAGCGAGCAGCGGTTTGATAAAATTGCATGTAAAAGAATCTACCACATAAGAATCATAATTTGGTTTGAACCAATCAGCAAATGGCGATTGCAATAATGCAGTTCTTGTGCATTTGCCTAATAGCATATCATTGCCGCGGGCATCCTTACTTAATTGGTTAACTAAAACCGGCGATGAAGAGTTTTTTGTAACCGAACAAGATGAAATTGTAAATAATGAAATTATTATTATAATAAAATATGTTTTCATGATAAAAAGTTTTAAAAAGAAATAATATAAAATGCAAACAGTACACGTATGTATACATGTACAATCAATAAAGAATAATGAAAAAATTATTGCTTAAAGAATAGGCGGATGAAAAGGAGTGCCTATAAAGCATTTGCTTAGATCAGAGTTGTATTCTGTAAAGCCATCGGAAGATGAAAGAATGATCTGCGGAATTTCGATTATTGATTTTGGCGTAAACTCATTCAACTTTTCTATCAATGTAGTTTTTGATAAGGAATTATCAGAAGAGGCATCATCATGATGATCAAACATAGAAGTAAGATGATCCTCGCAACCGCAATCAGGTTTGTTTTGCACTATTTCAACCTGAAATTTACAATAGAGATAATTAGCTATCTTTCCATATTGCAGGCCAAAAAAAACTACAAGAATTAATATAGCTGATAATTTCTGTTTCACTTACGGGTACAAATTACTAAAAAACCTTAGCTTTAATCTCATCGCCCAAAAAAAACTGTTATGCGAATCTTCATTATCGTAATTCTACTTTTTGCATCTTCATTATCTGTCACTGCACAAAATTTCGATTCAGTAACCATAAAGACAACCAAAGTATCTGATTCTATCTATATGCTGGAAGGCTCGGGCGGTAATATTGGCGTGCTGATAGGTAATGATGGGATCATAATGGTAGATGACCAATATGCTCCTTTATCAGAAAAAATCAAAAATGCTATTGCGACGTTTAGTAATAAACCAATAAAATTCGTCATCAATACGCATTATCACGAAGATCATGCTGACGGAAATAAGAAATTTGGCGCCGAAGGCGCAATTTTAGTGGCCCATGAAAACACCAGAAAGAGACTAAGTGGAACACAATCGATTGAAGCTTTTAAAGTGGAACAAAAAGCATATCCTTATGAAGTGTTGCCAAAGATCACATTTTCTGAGTCAGTAACATTTAATATGAATGGAGAAACTGTCCAGGTGTATTACGTGAAGAATGCTCATACTGACGGCGATGCAATTATTTATTTTAATAAATCCAATGTGCTGCACGCCGGTGATGTATTTGTGCGATATGGCTTGCCGTTCATTGATCAAAAAAACGGTGGAAGCATTGATGGTATGATCCGGGGGGCTGATCAAATACTAAAGATCATTAATGATGATACAAAGATCATCCCGGGACATGGACAATTAAGCAACAAAAAAGACCTGGTCGAATATAAAAAAATGTTGCAAACAGTAAGGAATCGTGTATCAGCTGGCATGAAAGCTGGTAAAACTATGGAACAGATCATTAACTCTGATCCTGCCAAAGAATTTAAAGCTGTATTTGATAAAGTCTACTTTGTACAATCAGTTTATTATTCACTAAAAAAATAAGGTCACTTCTCAAGATTTGCCAGCATATCTGATGTCATTGCAGACAAATCGTATTCTTCCTTCCAACCCCAGTCTTTTCTTGCTACTGAATCATCAATACTTTGCGGCCAGCTATTAGCGATTGCCTGGCGATAATCGGTCTTATATGAGATCTTAAAATCAGGAATATGTTTTTTTATTTCAGCAGCGATCTCCTTCGGCGAAAAACTCATACCTGAAATATTATAAGAAGTTCTAATTGAAATTTTGTCTGCCGGTGCTTCCATCAATTCTATGGTGGCACGAATTGCATCGGGCATATACATCATTGGCAAATAAGTATTCTCATCTAAGAAGCATTCATACTTTTTTTCTTCCAATGCTTCATGAAAGATCTCGATGGCATAATCAGTAGTACCGCCACCGGGAGGAGATTTATAGGAGATCAAACCCGGGTAACGTAAACTGCGAACATCAACACCAAAACGCTGATGAAAATAATTACACCAAAATTCACCTGCATATTTACTGATGCCATAAACAGTAGTCTGTTCGATAATGGTTTGTTGGGGACAATTCTTTTTCGGACTTGTGGGACCAAACACTGCGATTGAAGATGGCCAATAAACTTTATGTATCTTTTCTTCTCTTGCAATATCAAGAACATTCAGCAAGCCCTGCATATTTAAATGCCATGCAAGACCCGGGTTTTTTTCACCTGTTGCGGAAAGAATGGCTGCAAGATGATATATCTGCGTAAAATTCTGACGGATG
>DASYQG010000674.1:0-5081 GCA_036005825.1 Chitinophagaceae bacterium
ATTTGCCATGATCCAATATTCTAAATTTATGTTGAGTGAAGATTCCGGGCTCATGCATATGTCATGGGTCTCTGGTATTCCAACATTTACCTTGTTAGGAGGAACAAGGCCAGATAGAGCACAACCATTAGGAGAACATTCAGATTTTGTTGATTCTTCAGATCTTGAATGCGGCAATTGTATGCAGGAAAAATGCAAATGGGGCGATACACGTTGCTTAACTCGTTTTACGCCAGAAATTATTTTTGAAAAAGTAAAAGTATTAATCAGCAAGTCCAAATAGCTCCATCATAGAAGCTGCGTTGTCATCCATAGAATATGTAAATACTTGTTCATGATTGAGCCGGGGATCATTTAATAATTCAAATGCCTTCTGATGCATTTCTTCTTTTGATGTTACTACATGCCAGTTCTTAATTTCATCATACATCGGTTTTATGAAACTAATGACATGGGCGCCAGCATATAAAGCCTCGAGACATGCCATGCTAAAACCCTCATAAGAAGATGGATGCAAAAATATTTTGGCTCTTTGCATCAACTTGATGCTCTCAGCCGGGGTAAGCATTCCGGTAAGTATAAGATTTTGTTGTAACGACAGCTCTTCACAAATTTTTTTGATCTCTTCTTCATGTTCTCCATCACCGCATAACACTGCTTTTATTCTGGGCATGTTTGTTTTTAGCTTTGCAATAATTTCCACGAAAATATCATACTGTTTTAAAAAGCTAAGTGAACCAGCACCCATAATATCGATATTTTTTTCTTCACTAGACAAACCATACATTGACAGGTCGATCCCGTTAGGAATAACATAAGCAGGTTTTATATGATGATTTCTGTAGAATTCATCGACGAGAAAATCTGATTTAGCAATTAATTCAGTTGGCAACGGGCGAATAAATTTTACCATCTTATTTTTTTTCCTGGCATCCTGGCCGCAGATCCATGTAAAATGTTTAATTGAATTTCGCCTTCCAAAATATTTACCGACCAATGCACATTCGCTACACCAGATACTGAGCATCGCAGTTATCTTTTGCTGCTTGTTGATCTCGCTAAGCTTTTTCCAGATCTTTCCCCATAATAATGGTCGCTTATATTTCCTGAAGTTCATACCATCAAAGCTGAAAATTTCTACCCCATTCCATTGATAATTTGAAATGCTATGAGGATAAATAAAGCTTAACACAATGATCTCTATCTCGGGGAATAGTCTTTTTACTGAATGCAAAAACAATTGCAGTGAGTGAACCCAATTTACCTCGGATTCATTTGCCGGGAATGCCGGAGTAAGAATCACTAGTCTTTTGTCCTTATTACTCATCTAGTGAAATTATTTTATTACAATATGAAAGACTCTTGTTATCATGAGTTACCATGATCACGATATTCCCGGCTGCAGATAATTCTTTGAAATAATTAACCAAGGAAAGGGTTGATGTCTCATCTAATTCATTAAACGGCTCATCCAGGATCACAAGCTCTGCGTCTTTATATAATGCCCGCGCAATCGCAATACGTTGTTGTTGTCCACCGCTGATATTTTTCCCATTTTCTGTTATCATTTTACTAAGTCCATCAGCCGATCGGTTAATAAAATTATTCACTCCTGAAATCGCTAACACTTGCTCCAGTTTTTTATCTTTTTGGGATGCTTCCTCCAAAATAATATTTCTCAAAATTGTATCGTGGATTAAGAATGGCTGTTGACGAACATAAGAAATAACAGGCCAGTAATCTTTTATCATATTAAAAGATGCAGGCTTGTCATTTATTAATATCTCTCCATTTTTTGGAGATAGAAATCCAATTAATAAATTCAGAATAGTTGTTTTTCCCTTTCCCGACTTTCCTGTAATACCAACGAAATCACCTTTATTGATCTTGAATGAAAGCTTGTTCAACACATTTTGATCATCATAACTAAAGCCAACATCTTTGAATTCGACCGAATTAATAGCAACTGAATTAATGATCTCGCTCTTCTCCCTTTCATCTTTTTCACCGAACCCAAGGTCATAGATAGAAAAATCATAAGCTTTCATTTGGCCCGCTGCATTTATGATCTTCACAATACCCGGGATGATCTTATAAGCCCCGGCCATAAAAGCGCCAATAGTTATAAGTGGAAAGCTATCATTAACACCAGACCACTTAACAATAACAATAAGAATAAATAACCCAAGTACAGCGAACGTCTCAATGATACGACCCGGCATTGCCTGTACAGAAAGAGAATTAAACAGATACTTGCTGAATTGCTGCCTTGCAACTGTAAAACGATGTAAAAAAAAATCATTGCGATTGTAAATATTACTTTCCACGTACCCTTTCAGCGCATCAAGCAGGTAACGAAAAGAATTTTCATTAGCAGAATGAATATTCTTCTTGCCGGCAGAAACTTTTCGCTTAATAAAAAAGAAGACAAGGGTTACCGGTGGCAACAAGATCAAAAACAAAAGAAAAAACAATTTTGCATTGAATAACAGTATTGCGATTATTGTGATCAAAATAAGAAATGACTGAATTATTATCTGCTGAATACCGGTAAGGATATGCTGGCAAAACTCAAATGGCTGGAAGGCAATTTTGCGGATATGTTCTGCTGAATCAATATTTACGAATTCTGTAAAGCTGCCATGCAGATAACTATCTAACTTTTGTTTAGAAATTCTTACGGCTACCTGCCCGCTAAATTTAAATTGCGCATTCGAGATCATGATGCCCAGCAGGTTTTTAATACTAAAAAGAATTAAAAAAATAGCAATAAGCGTTACTGATCCGCTATCAAGCATCCACGAAGGAAGAAAATCCAGGCGATCACCAGAATTATTTATATAAAAATTTATAACAAGAAGCAAGAGTGCCAATAAAGCGATATCTGCAATGCTGATAAAAATATTTAATCCTATCTGTATCCAAAACTGACGTCTTTCAGTTCGTGTAAGTATAGATAGAATATGTTTAAGCTTTTTTTTCAATGTTTTAATAAGATGAAACAGAAAGATAATTCTAATTTATTTTTTTGAAAGAAGCAAAAGTTAGTTGAAGTAAACACGGGATTAAAACCCTGCAATTTTGCGAATGTTATTGCATACTATTTTCAGATCGAGACGAAGGGACCAGTGACGTACATAAAATATATCAAGTTGAACACGATCTCTCATTGCTTGTATATTTCTTGTTTCTCCTGTATAGCCCATTGCCTGTGACAGGCCTGTAATGCCGGGCTTTACTTTATGACGATAATCATAAAACTCAATCAATTCTTCGTATTTATTATTATCGCTGACCATGAGTGGCCTTGGACCTATGAAGGACATATCTCCGATCAGGACATTGAAAAATTGGGGAAGCTCATCCAAGTAATGATTTCTCAAAAACCGGCCAAGCTTTGTTATTCTTTCATCATCTGCAGTAGCTTGCAATAGATATACATCCTCGTTTTCGATAATCGATCTGAATTTTATACAGGTAAAAGTCTTTCCGTCTCTTTTATTTCTTTTTTGTAATAAGAAAACCGGGCCTTTTGAATCAAGCTTAATTAATAAAGCCATTATAGGAATTAACCAGCTAAGTATACCAACAATAACTATTGATGATAAAAAAATATCACCTGAACGTTTAATAATTCTTTTTGATATGCTATCAAGCGGAAGTTGAAGATGAAAGGTTGCAGTATCTTTTATGTTTGCAAACCTTTTAAGTTCGGCATACAATGGCGCGATTGGAGAAGAAACATATTCATTTTGCCGACCTTTAATGACAAACATTTCAGGCGTCTTGGAAAAAATGTTGGTTACTTCAGCGGAAGATTTTTCTTTATCCATGAAGGAGGGCGAATTTCGGTTAATGGTCAATTATCGGCTTTTTCGGATAAAGAGTTGCTTTTTAAAGCATTTTAATGAATCGAAGTGAAGTTATCAACATTAAAATGCCAATAAATTTTTTCAACCTATATCTAAAAACTTTTGGCTCAAAGGGCATTGAACTGTATTTTTGCACTCCAAAAATTAAGGGTCGTTTTTAGACTTTTAATGTTGATCTCGTAGCTCAGTTGGTAGAGCACAACACTTTTAATGTTGGGGCCCTGGGTTCGAGTCCCAGCGGGATCACTTTTTAAGAGGTCAAATGATCTCAAATCGCTCTAAAAACCCTGCAAGCATTGATTTGCAGGGTTTTTGTTTTTTGCAACATTGTCAAAAAACTCCAAAACTCTCCAAATCGCGGTGCGTAATTCGAGCGGGCAAAGCCGTTTTCAAATCTGCCCGCTCGAATTTTTCTGAAACCCTGTCCCAGTAAGGGATTCAGAATTTGAACATGCCCTTTCAGCGTAGCTATTGATGGTAATTTTATAACCATTTCAAAGCTATTTTATGACCCAAAATTTCAAGATTCTCTTCTTCCTGAAAAAGGGGAAAAGAAGTAATCAAAAATCCCCAGCTATTTATGTTCGAGTAACAATTAACGGCGAACGTGTAGAATGGACTTGTCAAAGGAATTGCGATCCCGTCAGGTGGAATCAACAAACCGGACGTGTCATTGGAAATAAGGATGAAACGAAAAGCTTGAATCAGTATCTCGATGCCATTCAGGCCAACATCTTTCAGGTTCAAAGAGAATATACATTAAGAAATGAACCTATTACGGCAGGACTGGTTAGAGCAAAAATTCAGCATAAGACCGAAGAAAAAAAGCATTCATTAATTGAAGTCTACCAATATCACAATGATCAGTTTGAAAAAATAGTGGGTTCGGAATTTTCTTATGGCACTTACAAGAAATTCAAATCAGCGCTAAAATCGCTTAAAAGTTTTCTTGAATGGAAATTTAAAAAGCAGGATGTGTATTTAGCGGACGTAAATCACAAGTTCATCACCGATTATGAATTCTATCTCAAATCCGTTCAGAAGTTACAGCACAATTCAGCGATGGTGAATATAAAAAAGCTTAAGAAAATTATACGGCAATGTGGCTAATGATTGGCTTGATAAAGATCCGTTCAAATCTTATAAAATAACAACGAAAGAAACACATCGTAATTTTTTGCTCAGAGATGAATTAGAAACTCTTCTCAA
>DASYQG010000675.1:0-7572 GCA_036005825.1 Chitinophagaceae bacterium
AAAGGAGAGTTATATGCGACTGCTTGTGCCGTTGGTGGCGGCATTTATTTATTGCTTAAGCATATACCTCTTGAATACAATATCAATCTTACTGTTTGTATAATTGTTGTTGTTGGCATCCGCATTTATTCAAAAAGAAAAAGATTAATGTTGCCTGAAATCTGATCATTGCTGCTGTTGTTGCTGCATTTCCAAATATCTTCTGTAAGAGTTTGTTTGTGGAGCAGGGTTTTTGGTTTTATAACTAAATACCGGTGTCATTCTTTTTTCTTCTTCATCTTTTTTCAATTGACCGTTTTCAATACTTACCGAGACTTCTAAGGTATGTTCAGATGAACCTTTGTAGGTTCCTTTTACCGGAGTACAATCTGTAAAATGCCTTCCTATTGCTAATCTTACATGGCGATCGTTTGCAATGCAATTATTCGTTGGGTCCAAACCTATCCAACCATAGAAAGGAACACATACTTCCACCCAGGCATGTGTGGCGCCTTCACCACGCAATTCATGACCTTTGGGACAAATATATCCGCTTACATATCGTGCAGGAATACCCACTATGCGAAGCATCACCAAAAGTATATGAGCAAAATCCTGGCAAACGCCGGCTTTCAATTTCCATATTTCACCGGCGCCGGTTTCTACAGTGGTAACTCCTTTCCTGTATTCAAAATTATCATACACATATTTCGAAAGCAATTGTGCAGTATCAAAAGGCGAAAGAGAAAGATCAACTAAGTTTTTAATAATAGCGGTCATTTCGCCTTCATGTTCAAAATTTTCAAGCATCATGAAATCCATATAAGGAAACTGTTCCCGCGACTCAGCCAATTTTTCCCATTGTTCTTTTATTGAAAAACTGGTTTCAGGAAGAACTACAGGGTGAATCTCAATTTCAATATCTGACTCAATTGTTATTTCCGTAATAGGTTCAATCACCGAAAAAGTTCCCACTTTGTTTCCAAAATAATCAACAAACACTTCCACTTCTGGCTTATGAGAAATATGCAGCTCATGTTTTTTTAAAACCTGCAATGCATCCTGGATGGGGTATAGCATTAACTGGTTGGCACAATCAATAACTGATGATGCGTAGCGATAATGGGTAATATGTTTGATATTGTACGAAGTCATTATAAAATTTAATTCATTTAAGAGTATCCAAAATAATATTGACTGAATGATTTTGAGATTTCCAGCAATTCACGGCGTGTTTGCATCAGGAACTGCTGCAAATATTTTCCTTCATTCACTTCCATCCGGCTGTATTTTACATTGGTCGTTAGTCGTCCAATTAAGAATTCAAGCTGGTCATAATTCTCCGGCAAACTTTCTGGTTTTAATCTTGCAAAATAACGGCTGATCTGCTCAAGGCAATAAACGATCGAGTGAGGAAATAAATTACTATACAAAACCTGTTGCAATACATGGTCGGGCTGCATATTACCACGATAAGTTTTCATATAAAATTCATAACCTGAAAGGGAATACAACAAATATCTCCATTGCGGCGCTTCGTTTGGTAAATGAAGATTAAAATTCACTTCAGCCAGTTTTATATTGATCATATCCGTTGAAACAACGGTACGTTCCAAAAATTTACCAATATTCAAAAAATTAAAACCTTCTTCCCGGCTCATCGTTGTATCCACAGTACCATGATACAACATTCCATGACGGATCAACGTATCCAATGCCGATAGCGGATCGCCAAATGAAACTTGTTCCTGTATATGCCTGTCACGGATCAAATGATAATATTCATTCAGGCATTGCCACACTTCTTTTGTAATATGATCCTGCACAGCTCTTGCATTTTCTCTTGCCTGCGTTATATTATTAATTACCGAACTGTTATTTTCTTTATCATGCAGCAAATGTTCCAATACTTTTTGAGATGAGAATTCTAACTCATCAATTTGTTTCGGTTGCATGTCACCATACGTAAGCAATACTGATCGCCAGCTAAAACCTCTCTCTTCACTTTGCGATGCAACATAGTTGGTACGCAATAAGCGCAACATACCATTGGTACGTTCCATATAACGTGCCATCCAGAAAATAGAATCAGCTACACGACTCAGCATAAACGTTATTACAGTTTATTTTTATTTTATGTACCAGCTTCAGTAATTCTTATCATCTTTCGTTGCGTCGCACTCTTATACTGCAGCAATTCTATTCAGTTTTTACTCACAGCTCGTACCTCAAAGCTCACGGCTTACTTTCCCCAAAACCCACGTATCCTTACTTCCACCTCCTTGCGATGAATTAACCACCAAAGAACCTTCACGCAATGCCACTCTTGTTAATCCTCCCGGCACTATGTCAATTCCATCAGGGCCATACAATGCATAAGGTCTCAGGTCCACTCTGCGTGGTTGTAAAACTCCATCAATATAACACGGCGATGACGATAAATTAATGATTGGTTGTGCAATAAAATTTCTCGGATCATCTTCGATCGCAATTTTAAATTCATCCATCTGTTCTTTTGTGGCGCTGTTGCCGATCAGCATCCCATATCCACCCGATTGGTTTGTCCTTTTAACAACCATCTTTTCCATTTCATCAAAAACCATTTTGCGATTTTCTTCAACCGCCAACGGGTAAGTAGGAACATTTTTTAGAATAGGTTTTTCGTTGAGATAATACTTGATCATATCAGGCACATACGCATAGATCGCTTTATCATCAGCCACACCGTTTCCCATGGCATTTACAATACTTACATTTCCTTTTCTATAGGCCCAATAAAGTCCCGGCACACCCAGCATGCTATCCGGACGAAATACTAATGGATCAAGATATTCATCATCCACTCTTCTGTAAATAACATCTACTCTTTTTAAGCCTTTTGTAGTTTTCATAAATACCCGGTTATTATCAACTACGAGATCACGACCTTCCACTAATTCGATGCCCATCAATCTCGCAAGTGTTGTATGCTCAAAATATGCGGAGTTATAAATACCCGGGGTAAGTAATACAACTGTTGGATCGCTTGTTTGCCTGCTGGCTAAAGCCATCAAATTTTTTAATAACAAGTTTGGGTATTCTTTTACCGGCAATACATTGTTGCGGGGCAATTGATCGGGAAAAATTCTAAAAGTGATCGTTCTGTTCTCCAGCATGTATGAAACACCGGATGGCGTTCGAAGATTATCTTCCAACACATAAAACTTTCCATCATTATCTCTTATCAGGTCAACACCGGAAATATGTGTATAAATATCATAAGGCACTTCCACATTCACCATTTCCCGTAAAAAATTGGGACAGGTGTAGATCATCTTTGCAGGCATTATTCCGTCTTTCACAATAAACTGCTGATGATAGATATCTTTCAAAAAAATATTCAGCACTTTCAGCCGTTGTTTAATGCCTTCTTCGATCGTCTTCCATTCGTCCGCGCGAATGATACGGGGAATAATATCGAATGGGAAAATTTTTTCAATGCCTTCACCACTGCTGTAAACAGTGAATGTGATACCCTGGCTCATAAAAAGTTTTTTTGCCAGCTCATTCCTTCGATTCATTTCATCGGTAGAAAGGTCTTCAATATTGCGCACAAAATTTTTGTAAGCATCCCGCAAACCTTCGGATGCAAACATCTCGTCCCATACATTGGGCTGTACATGGTATGATTGCAAAAAAGAGGAATCCTTCATTCAAATGAATTTACAAAAGAATTGGTCAAAAAATCAGGGAAGCATTCGTTGAAGGAAAATCAGAAAGGGCGGTGTTCCTTTACCCAACTACTAATATAAGATGCAATTTCTGAAGTAGGTGTGCCGGGAGCAAATAATTTTCCAACGCCGTCATTATTGAGTTTTTTCATATCATCCTCAGGGATGATGCCGCCACCAGTTAACAATACATCATCCATCCCTTTTTCTTTCATCAACTTCATCACTTTTGGAAATACGGTCATATGTGCACCAGACAAAATGCTGATACCAATTGCATCAACATCTTCCTGCAAAGCAGCATTCACCACCATTTCCGGGGTTTGACGAAGGCCTGTATAGATCACTTCCATGCCGGCATCACGTAAAGCAGTGGCAATCACTTTTGCACCGCGATCATGGCCATCGAGACCAACTTTTGCAACGAGAACACGAATAGGTCTATTCCCCATGTGAACATATTTAGATGACAAAAATAGTCAAATCATTTCCTGCTGAATGGTGCTTTGTTTTCCAGTATTTCTTCTTTAATAAACTTGCCTATCATTGGGCTCGCATGTTTCCATAAAATAATTTTAGTTCCATTTTGCCTCGACAATGGATCTTTTAATTCACCTTCAATAGAAATGTGTTGAAATTGTTTAACGATCTCCCGGGTTGTATCCGGAAATTCTTCGCCAACTGTTATCACATTAATAATATTAATAGTATCAGGTATCCATAATAAAAAGGAGCCATTATAGCCATAGGCTTCCGGCAAACCATATTTCTTTCCATAATAATTCAACGCTCCGCAAAAACCATAATTATCACCTTTGATGACGGTTTTGCTTTTTTCATTTTCCGGGAGTTGCTGGTATACCAATGCTGTTTGCCTGGCAATCTCATTCCAACCGATCATATCTGCAAAATCCTGCGGTAAAGGATGATTCATTTGATCTTCCCATTTCAGCAACCCTATTTTCTCTAAATCATATTTCTTATAGAAAGAAGCAAGCTTTTGTGGTTCCCAGAGCGGCAATAACATTGGAGTAAAAAGAATTACCAGGAGTATAATCACACTAACAACAGCATAGCGTAACCAAATTTTTTGACGGGTAATATTTTCCCATGCAACGGCTCCTGCTGCCAGTAATGAAGGATAAATCCCCATAGAGTAATAACTTTTACCTCTTCCAATTAAAAGAAAAAGAATAACAAAAAAATAGGCCCAGAATATAAAACGCCATTGTTTATTTTTAAATAACCAAACTAATCCGGCTATCCACACAAAAACAACAGGTATTAAGTAAAGTAACTGGTCTTTAACAAAATCAAGCGGACTTAGAAATTTTAATTGCGTTTCCTGCAACTCCTGCATGTGATGCACCAGCGGCCAGTTATGATTATATTGCCATACAATGTTCGGCAGTATGAGAACCAATCCGAATAACAGCGCAATGTAAGTTTGCCTTTTCAAAAAAATGGAACGCTGAGCTGATATGAGTAATGATATGAAGATAGCGGCAGCGAGAAACACAACAGAATATTTACTCCACCAGCTTAAAGACATAGCAATAACAAAGGCAAACAAAATTCTTTTATCATTGTTTTTTATAAAACGAATTAGGAAGTAAATCGAAAGGGTCCAGAAGAAAATTTCGGGGGGATTTGGTTGAAACAAAAAAAACATACGCATATAAGCCCCACCAATTATGGCCATGCCGGCAATAAATTGTGCAAAGGATCTGCCACCCAACTCAGATGTGATCAAACAGGTTATGACAACAGTAAACGCTCCAAATAAGCATGGCCAGAATTTTATCCAGAATACAGAGCCTCCAAGCCAGGATGAGATCATTCCCAACCAGGAAAGTAATGGAGGATTTTCAAGATAGCCCAAGGCAATATGTTGTCCCTGCTCATAATACAAATATTCGTCCCTGTGTAATTCATAAATATGGGATTGAAGCAGGAACGGCAAAATAAATTTGATGGTAGCGAGGGCCACGATAACAAACCAGTTTGCGTTGACATGTTTCATGAAACCAAGATAATTTATTTTGGCTCGATTAATTTAAATTACATCATGCAATACAGAAAATTCGGAAACACTGATTTACTTGTTAGTGAAATAGGATTTGGCGCCTGGGCTATTGGCGGAGGTGCGATGATCGGCAATACTGCTATTGGTTGGGGAGATGTGGATGATTCGGTTTCAGTAACTGCAATTGATGCAGCATTAGATGCAGGGATTAATTTTTTTGATACAGCGGATATTTATGGTTTGGGCCACTCAGAAGAGATACTTGGCAAAGCAATAGGCAATAAAAAGGAGGTGATCGTTGCTACTAAAGTTGGCAATGTTTCAAGAAATGAACAGTTCACAGTTGATTATTCAAAAAAATATATTCTTGAGGCTTGTGAATCTTCCTTAAAAAGAATAAAAAGAAATGTGATTGATTATTACCAGTTGCATTCAGCAAGAATAGTTCATTTACAGAACGGAGAATGTATTGATGCAATGCAACAATTGCAGCAGCAGGGAAAGATCAGGTATTGGGGGATCTCTTTAAATACTTTTGATCCATTGCCAGAAGCAGAATTCTTTATTGACAATAAAATTGGGAACGGATTTCAACTTGTGCTGAATTTACTGAATCAAAAAACATTGCCGTTATTAAAACGATCTTCGGAGAACGGTTATGGTGTTATTGTAAGGATGGCTTTACAATTCGGATTGCTTACGGGCAAATTTGATCAAGAAGCAAATTTTTCTGCAAATGATCATCGTAAGAATAGGTTAACAAAAGATGTTATTGATATTTCAAATAAAGCTTTGGAGCCGGTTTGGACATTATGTAAAAAGTATAATTGCAGCAAAACACAACTTGCATTGAGTTATATCCTCCGCTATCCCGAGGTATCAACCATCATTGCTGGTGTAAGGACTGCGGAACAAGTACAACTGAATACAACTGGCTTATTTCAATTAGATAGTGACGACAGATTAGCCATAGAACAACTGGGTGCAACAGATTTTGTTCAAGTGATGGATTTGATACAAAAACAAGGTTAAGCAAAGACTGCAAGAGCTTTTTTAATTCGGTTGATCGTTTCTTCTTTACCTATTATTTCGGCTATATCAAATACTCCCGGACCAAATTTCCCACCTACAAGCATGATACGGAACGGTAACAAAACTTCACCTGGCTTTATTTGATTAACGCCGGTGATCTCTTTAAAATCTTTTTCTAAAACTGCGGCCGTCCAGTCATTATTCAATTCATAATTACGGATCAATTCTGCAAAGAATAATTGTTTGGCTTCATTCCATTTTGATTTTACAGCATCCATATCCCATTTTTCCGGCGATTTAAAAAAGAAATATGACTGATCATAAAAATCTGTAAGTAAAGTGCAGCGATCTTTTACAAGGCCAATAACTTTTCCCAAAACAGAATTGTCAATACTGGTAATACCCTTTTCAGCCAGAAGATTATGGACTGTTGACTGAAGACCATCGACTGAAGATCTCTTTATCCATTCATGATTGAACCATTTTGCTTTTTCATAATCAAATTTGGCACCGCCACTATGGACCCTTTCAATTGAGAATTTTTCGATCAGTTCTTCTTTCGCAAAAATTTCCTGTTCGGTTCCATCATTCCAACCTAGTAATGCAAGTAAATTGATAAAGGCTTCAGGCAAAAAGCCTTTCTCCTTAAATCCTTCTGTCAATTCATTTGTTTTTGGATCGGTCCAGTTCATAGCAAAGACAGGAAACCCAAATTTGGCGCCATCGCGTTTACTTAGCTTACCATTTGGACCCAGTATCAACGGAAGATGAGCCCATTGGGGCATTTCATCCAGACCGAATAAATATTTCCATAATAAAACATGT